>JAUHYH010000021.1 GCA_030426585.1 Bacteriovoracia bacterium | reverse complement strand
TAACTTTTTCTGAATTTTCGAGATAATTTTCTGCTATGTATTGAGCGCGAAGTGGATCACCGGGAAGAAGAACCTTCCCGGCAATTTGATCTTTATTTGCATTAATATGAAGTGCCATCAACCAAGTCTATAACCTTGTTGATAGAACGTCCATCCATCACTCTTACATGAAAGAGGGCCTTCTCAGCATTAAGCGTGTTTTTAAAAGGGATGCGGTAAGTAAACTCTGTTGACTTAGGTCTACAAACATCATTTTCGATTGTCACTTGTGGCATTACGGCATAAGTGTCTTTTCCATTATCAATAACATTGATCTCTTTAAGCTTGAAACAATCAGATGGATTAACACCTTTTAAGTAAAGATAATTTCCTTCAACTTTAATATCTTTAACATAAGCGTAGAGGTAGTCATCAATTCTTTTACTTTTAGCAACGCCAACTGGAAGGATTCCTCTTTTTTCTGTTTTTGTCTTTGGATTAACAGAAACTTTGAAATCTCTTGCATCAAGTTGTCCGAGCCCAACTGTCATCTGAAAAGGAACAATAACTCGAGGGCAGACAACATCTTCACCAACAACTTGGTGAGCAGAAACGTAAACAACGACGTGACCATTTTCTAATTTTGCTTTGTATTTCGGACCTTGGTAACAAAGATCAGGAAGGTAACCAGCAATAACGATTTCAGAGTTATCATTGCTATCAAATCCATTTGGAATAAAAACATTAGTTACAGGAACAAGTCTGCTTTTCGCTTGTGAAAGATTGGCAGCCATTAAGCTTGTAGAAAATAAAACAATTGCGAGTACTTTTAGTAATCTCATTTTTCCTCCTTAAAAGGGAAAGGTCATTTGGGTAAGAACATAGTAAAAAGCTCGGGATAAGTCGAATATGATCTGAATCAGGTATTAGAGAGTTTCTAGTTGGAAAACGTCATAAAACTGAGGGTTTTGTGAGAGGAATTGCCCTAGAGTGTATAAGTTGATTCCTAGGATTTTTGCGCCAGGCGTTGCTGTGGCCTGATAACTTGCAGGTGTCTTTGAAAAAGCCTCTCGGATTCCAATTAAACTAAGTTGAGGAGCTTCTATGATGTTCCTATTTCTCTTTATGACTAAGCTTCCCTCGGTTAGAAGGTAGGCGAGACCTGGAACATGATCCTTATAAAATAAAACAGTCTCTACTCGGTAAAAGTGTTCCTTGAAAAATAATTTTAGGAACTCAACATCATGCTTACGAATAGGGACCAGTACCTTCTGTAAACTCATAACCCTATTCTATAAGCTATTCAATTATAGTGAATGACTTAGATCATAAGAAATGGGGGCTTAGAAAGCAGGGTTGGCGATATCGAGAAGAGAATTCTCATCAGTAATGATTATTTTACGACCTTCGTAACTAATAAGATTTTCATCTTTCATCTCAGAGAGAGTTCTTATCACTGTTTCAGTCGCTGTTCCGATCATGGAGGCGAGTTCCTCTCTGGTGAGTCTGAGGTCTATAAGTGATCCGCTATCAAGTCTAGATCCATGAGATTCCTTAAGGAGTAAAAGAAGTTCAGCCAGTCTTTCCTTAACAGATTTTTGAGACATATTGGCAAGTTTAACCTCAGAGGCTCCAAGATCCTTACTTAGTTTTTCAATAAGATTAGTAGCAATACTAGGCTTCTCTTTAATGAGTTTTGTTATGTATTTTTTATCTATGAAACAAATGGAAGAGTCTTCAAGTGCTGTTGCGCTAGCTTGATAGTTGCTTTCAGAGAAAATACTTCTATGCCCAAGAACATCGCCATGGGTGGCGATACGGATAATAATATCTTTTCCATCAGTACTGGATTTGTGGACTTTTATATTCCCTTCACTGATACAGTAAAGACCGTAGGGGGGAGTGCCCTCATCAAAAAGGGTCTGTCCCTTTTTGTATTTGTTTGTAATTTTATACTTGCTGAGTTCGTCGAGGTCGCTTCCCTCGAGGGCGCAGAAAATCCCCTTGCTTCTTGAGCCGCAATCCTTGCAGTGATCGGGGAGGGGCATTTTGGTCTTTGTATCCATCTTTAAAGATTAATAACAATCCTATGGGGTTGGTGTCAATTCCTTAATGAGCTCTTTCACGCCTTTTGGTATTTTAGTCCCGGAGCTCCCCGTAAACGAGAAGTTGATTTGACTCATAAACTCATCAAAGCATTTTTTTCCAAATTTAGACTTTCCATGAGTGCCTAGGCACTCCATAAGATAGAGGTTATCCACAGAGTAAAAGTTGTGCTCAAGACGGTTCTCTAGACTTCCAAGGTAGTAAAGGACTTCAGGAATTTCTTTTTTGGGGGCTTCATGAAGGTAATGATGAAGCCTACCAAGCAGGTATTTTAATCGAATACGTTCAGAGTCAGAGACAAAAAGTCCAATTCGCTTTTTAATAAAGAGCTGAGCATCTACAAAAAGGGTTTGTGGCTTATCATACTGTGGGAGATTTTCGAGTTCAAAAATCCAAGTTTGTAGTCGCCAGTTCCAAGGATCTTTAAGTTTTGTTTTGAGTCTTTTTTTATACCGCGAGACGAGTTTTTCCGGATCATTATGAACTTTAAGAAATAAGTTTTGTTCCAATTCGAAAAGTTCGCCGATCTTTTTATAGTCAATATTTTTAAAGAACTTATCGATTTGAATTTCAGCCTGTTTGTAATTCCGAGACATCATATAGAGTTCAATTTTTTCTTTAGTGTCACCTTGTATCGGGAAGGGAGGCAGCTCTCTATCCATTCGATCACTTGAGTGACAGTGGAAACAAGATTTTACTAAACCGAGATAGAGATTTTTTCTATAGGAAGTGTCTTGTACTTTCATCTGGCAAGATTCTTCTAGGGTTTTTAAGTTTCGTTTGAAGTTTTTGTAAGCAACACTATATCCTTGGTTCTGGGTGAAAAAGTGCTTACCCAAAGGAGTGATGTTTTTATTAATTGAAGAAAAAATCTCTTTTGAATCGGGACACTTTGTTTCACGAACTGCTTTTTGAAGTTTAAGCATATTTTTATAGATATTAGTCATATTTTTTGAGATATCAGAAGCAAAGCTTGTTGAAATTATTAACGCTGAAAATAAAATGATTTTAGTCATATCTCTGTCTCCTTAATACTATCAGTATAAGACGATAATTATATAAAACACTGACCCAAATCATGTTAATTGGGTCTCGCCTTTACTAGCATGATTGTTGAAAGAATACCCTAAGGAGGTAAGTATGGGAAAAAATGTTGTTATGTTTCCTATGAATGACGAGGTCCTTCAGAATAAGCTTTTTGAAGGTATTAAGATGCACGCTCTTGACTCTAAAAACCTGACCTTCTTGCATGTTTTTAAAGAGGTTCGCTACCCCTATATTATCCCCCCTTATATCTACCCAACTGAGAAAGAAAGAGAAGGGATTAAGGAAACAGTTGAAAACCTTATGAGAAGTATGGTGGAAGCAAAGTTTGGAAGTGCATCAAACTGCGACTTTATCTGTTTATTTGGAGAGAACCCTAAAGAAGAAGCCGCCAATTTTTTAAAACAAAAAAGTTTTAACTCTGTGATCTGTGCAACGAAAGAAAAAGGTAATCTTGAAAAGATTTTTATCTCGTCTTTTACTGAGTACATGGTCAAGCATTCTCCATCTGATGTTCTCGTGCTTAGATAACTGATTATTGTTGAGCTTTTGTTTCTCGATCTTTATTAAGTTATTTGATAGTTATTAGGATGAAGATTTTATCATTCATAAAACTTTAGGAGGTTCGAATGAACATCATTACGGCATTCAAGGGAATTGATTCAAGTCCTGCTTTAACATTTAAAACAGAAAAGAAGTTCTCTCGTTTTAAAAATATCCTGGGAGACGATACAGAAATCGCTGTAACATTTTGGGCATACGGTAAGAAAAAAGTCTGTGATGCCAAGGTTAATGCTCACGGTCGTGAGTATTTTGCTAAGGCCCACTCTGATAGCTTCGGAAAGTCACTTTCTCTGTTGAAGCAAAAACTTAAAACTCAGATAAGCAAAGAGAGAGACCTTGCAGCGCGCAGCCGCCGGCAAGGACTGTAAGAAATTACTAAAATCCATTTCTTGATCGCATTGGTCGGGTACTCTATTCTGTTCTAAATTTTTAACCTAGAACAAGAGGGGAACCCATGATGCGATTACTCGTTATCACGCTTCTAACTCTGTCATTCTCTGCATACGCAGACCAACCGACAGGGTATTATCACTCGCTATTTGCGAACCAACACAAAATGACCGCTCACATTTTTGGAAAGCTCCTTGAGCCTGACCAAACAGAAAAAATACCTGCGATCATAGTCATGAAAAACCAAGCTGACCTTTCAAAGGCTACTGAGTTTACAACAAAGTCTGAAAAAAATGCTTATGTCGTTAAAGAACTTTGGGATTTAGCTAAAACAGATCAAGAAGACATCGTAAACTTTTTATCTTCTCAAGATACAGGAGATCTTAAGTTTCGTAGATTTTATATTTTCAACGGAATTGCAGTTTATAATGCAAGTCAAAGTCTTCTGAATGAAATTGCAGCTCGTGATGATGTTAAGAAATTATACTTCAACCCAACTGTTAGAAACGATGTTCGAGAAGAAGTCGCTGAACTTAATCTTCTTTCTGACTTTTCGAGCGGTAAAAATAAAAAACCTACTCAGTCAGAAGAAGGTATTACTCCAGGAATCATTAGAACTAAAGCTCATGAACTTTGGAAGTTAGGGATTAAAGGTCAAGGAGTTGTTGTTGGTATTCAGGATACAGGGATCGAATACGATCATCCTGCCATTGTAAAAAAATATCGAGGTTATTCAGAAGAGGGATTTGATCACTCTTTAAACTGGCACGATTCAATTAAGTTTAAAGTTTCAAGCAGTACAAGTCGTTGTGGCTATGATTCGAAATTCCCCTGTGATGATAATGGTCACGGAACTCACGTAACAGGAACAGTTACGGGTGATGATGAGAATGGTAAAAGAATCGGTATGGCCCCAGATACGAAATGGATTGGTTGTAGAAATATGGATGCAGGTGATGGAACACCAGCGAGCTATATTGAATGTTATGAGTTTTTCTTAGCTCCTTATGATCAATCAGTTGATCCACTTGAAGACTTTGATAACCTTCACCCAGAGATGTCTGCTGATGTTATCAGTAACTCTTGGGGATGCCCTCGATCAGAAGGCTGTGACAAAGATGAAATCCTTCTTTCAGTTGAAGCGATAAAAGCGGCTGGGATTGTAAATGTTGTCTCTGCCGGTAACGAAGGAAGAGCAGGTTGTGGAACGATTGGAGCTCAGCCGGCTACACTAAGTCATCTTTCTTTTACTGTTGGTGCCTATGATGTTAACCGTCGTGGGATTGCGAGCTTCTCTTCAAGAGGTCCGAGCGTTTATGACCAAAGTAAAGGTCCCGATGTTGTTGCTCCTGGAGTGAGTGTCCTTTCATCTGTTCCAGGTGGTGGTTATAGTGCTTTTTCTGGAACTTCAATGGCAGGTCCTCATGTTGCAGGTCTTGTCAGTCTTCTGCTTTCTGCTCGTCCAGATCTTAAAGGCGAAGTTGATACAATTGAAAATGCGATTAGAAATACAGCTGAGCAAATGACTACAACTCAGGGTTGTGGTGATGATAGTTCTCGTTCAATACCTAACAATACTTTTGGTCACGGAATGATCGATGCAGTACAAGCTTACGAAAAGCTTAAATAATCAGGTTGTTTAACAATCTGATGAATGGGCGCCGACTAAGTTCGGCGCCTTTTTTTATTCAGGGGATGTCTTTTGGTCGATAAAACTCAAATTGAAAAAACAGGTTCTGGTTTTAATATTGATAAGTACCTAAAGGCGAGAGAACTGACTAAGCAAGTCGTTAAGTCTGTTTCAAAAAATGTTTGGGAAGGAATGACTGAAAAAGAGGGATCTGATCTTATCGACCAAGAGTTAAAAAAATTAAGCAGTGAAAAGAAATGGCATCCTAATAAATTTAGAATCGGAGTGAACACACTTAAAGATTTTAAGGAACGTTCGGAAGACGGGGTGACGTTAAAAAAGAATGATCTATTCTTTATTGATATTGGTCCTGTCTTTGAGGGACATGAAGGGGATTATGGAGAGACTTTTGTTTTTGGAGAGTCAGTAAAGTTTCAAGAGTGCATTGAGGCTTCCAAAAAACTTTTCCAAGAAACCTCTGAGCAAGTTAAAGAGGGAGCTACTGGCGCTCGTCTCTATGAGTTTGCGTTAAAACGGTGTGAAGAACTCGGATATCAACTTAATTTAAAAATGGATGGGCACCGGCTCGGTGATTTTCCTCACGCGATTCACTTTAAAGGTTCATTAAGTGAAGTTAATTTCACTCCCTCTTCCCATCTATGGGTGTTAGAGATTCTTATTAGGCACAAAAAAGAAAACTTTGGGGCCTTCTTTGAAGACATTGTACAGAATTAAATAAAAAACAATTACGGGAAAGCTTTACTGTATTGAGTTTTAAGGCAGCTAAAGATTTATCATCTTTATTATATGTTAAAGCTTCTTCTAAGTTTTGTTTTTATTTTGAGTCCCAGTTTCGCACAAGACAGTTGCCCCACTGATGCGAGAGGTTTGATAAAATTTCGGAATAGTCTTATTGAAGATTATTCTAACGGCGGCTTGTCTACTAAGAGTGCAGAAAAAGTTCTTTCTCAGATTGATAAGTGCTATAAAGAAACCCCCAAATGTTTTGATGATCTTTTTTATTACCTTGATAAAAAAGTAAACTCTCACAAGTATCCAATGAAAAGCACTTCAAATCTTGATAAGTCAGACTTAACGATTAGTTCTATTAAAGATCTTCCAAAAGAATTTTGGGGAAAAAGGGATAATAAAGGTGAACCTGAGTCTATTATTTTTCCTGAAAATATCGAAGAAATTGCTAAGAAAAAAAATTGGCCGAATGTACTTTATAAGACAAGAGGTTCCGGAGGCTTTGATAGTGGTGAGAACCTTTATATTGTAGTTATTCCTGGAGAAGATAAAGATATCGTCATGCAAGTGAGCCCAGAACCAGACAAAGATTCAGTAAAGAACGGCAAGAAATCTCGTCCGAATCCAGCCGAAGGGATTCATAAGTCTCAAGAAACTTTAACAATTATAACAGTTGATAAAACAAAGGTACCTAGAGTTGGACAACTCAGATTATTGAGTAATGGGTATAAAGTTGATGGGGTTAGACATTATAAGTTTTCTAATGAGACAAGCGTGGGAGACTGCCTCAGTTGTCATTCAAAGCCATTTCGTTCAATTAGTCCTAGAGGTTTTGAGAATATTCAGGAAGACATTGAAGAAAAGATGTCAGAAGAAGAGGCTGCGAAAGTTCACGCTGTTAACCAAGTTTTGACAACTGAAAATATGACATGGGGATCAAAGATCATTTCAGGTAAAGAAATGAGACTCGGGCCAAACTTGAATGAATACTGGCTAGGATGGGCAACTGAAAAAGTTGATACAAAATCAGATTCATTTCTTGAAAAGTGTGCAAGTTCTAGAAAAAGTTTTTATCATTATGCCCTTGGATCTACTTATGAAAAAGATTTTGAATGGGATGAAAAACAAAAAATTGACTTAAATAAAGTAAGAAGTGCTATGAACTGTGTTGAATGTCATGACGGGAAACAACAAGGAGTTCTTCACTCGAATTTTTCAAGTGATGAGGTGAAGTTTAAGATTATTGTGGATCATAAGATGCCCCCGAATGTTGCCTTGAATGAAAATGAAAGGATTGCACTTTATAATTGTTTGTATGCTCAGAGAAATGAAATTTTAAGTCATAGAGATGAGAACAGAAATAATATTTGGGAAGCTGAAGGTTATTGGATGAAGCAAACATCTTGTCGTGGTAAGCAATTCGAATCAGCAAATCCTCTTAAAAATAATTCAAACTCGGAAGGAACGAGTTCTAAAGGTAGGGATATATGAAAATCTGGTTAATTTCTCTTATTTTAACCTCTACTTATTCTTTTGCGGGGATTCTTCCTGAAAAATTGGAAGACACACTTGTTTGCAAAAAAGAGATTATTAAAATTGTAAGTAAAATTGGAGTGAAAGAAGAATGGATTCGAATTGCAGAGTCTCATGAAGGGACATTTATTTTTAGAGCACCAACGAAAAAATTTGGATCTTGGGTAGAGATTCATTCAGGTCCTCACCCGATGCTCCTGACTTTTTCTAATAAGAAAACACGACGTCAGGTATGGCAAAAAGATAGTTGCAAAGTCAAAGAACTCAAGGATCTAGCACCTTTGAAGTTTTTAACGAGAAAAGCAAAGAACTCTTTTAGAGATCAAGAACTTTCAAAACTTATCAATTCAAAAAAACCGACACTTATTTATATTTGGTCTCCTTCAATGATTTACTCATTTAGACAAATGAAAGATTTTATTACGGCGGCGAAAGAAACGGGCGTTAATTTTTTACCGCTTCATGATAATGAAGAACCTATCAAATTTGTTAAAGCAGCCCTTAAGCATGCAAAACTTAATATTAATACTCGTCCGATGGTCTCTCTCGAGCTTATTATGCGAGGAGCTGACTTACATTACCCCGCAAGCTTTGTTGTTGGTAAGGGCAAGATCTCAGAGAAGATTTTTGGTGTTAAACCTGTTGACTTCCTTGTTGATGATATTAAAGAAATCCTTTTAAAATTTAAGCAAAGTGAAAGAAGAGAGAGATAAGATGAAGAATCTATTTTTAAGTATAATTATAATTTCGAGTTATCAAGCATACCCAAAGTGTATTCCCGCGAGAGTGGAAATCGATCTTCCAGACACGATGGATTATACAGGGCAATATCACCGGATTCACCCATCAGGGGATTACATCATAGCTTCTTCACCAGGTGATGGCCGAATGGGGAATGCCTCAATTATTGATTTAACAAATAGGGATGACTCAGGAAAAATTATTGCTCGAGAGATTGAAACACAAATGAAGAATGAAACCTATCCTGTCGAAGGCAGTTGGAAGCTTATTTCTTCTCCGTATGATGGTAAGGGAATGGAGTATTATGACTTTGATATGATCAAGTCTAAAAAGAATGCTAAAGAAGTAGATAGTGCCTTTCATGATGCAGAACATGATGAATATTATCACTCCTCTGCTGAGTTAACTCCTTATAATAAGTCCAAAGGTACAATGTCATTTCGAACAGTTTTATGGAAAGGATCACGATATAGGGATTATTCTGTAAAGTTTGATAAAGACGGAAATTACCAATCTCATGAGGTCATCAAGAAAGATCATAGATTATGTAATAATGTGACGAGTAATTTAGAAAGTCCTATTATTTCAAAAGATGGTACAGAGATAGCGAGTCAACACAGTGGGACTTCTCAGGTTTATAAAATTAATAAAGATGGCACATGTGATTTGGTAAATGATCTCGGTTATAGCACTTCAAAAGTGAATTTTTCTTATCCTAAGCCAAATAGTAAGGGAGCATTAACCTTTACCGCTTCAGGTTATTATATTGACTCAAGTAACGAGTACGGTAGAGCTGTTCATTATTATGACCGAGATACAAAAAAGACTAAGCGTATTAGCTCAGCGAAAGATGAACGACCAAGATACCCAGGTTTTACAGAAGATGGTCGAGTTATCTTTATAGACACATCAGACGAAGCTTTTAGGGTTGTTATAGTTGACCCTAATCAACTCGATGCAAACGGTGAAGTGATAAGTAATCCTTCTAAATGTATTCAAGAAGCAGGAACGGGTAGTTCAAAAAGTAAATCAACTGGAAGTAAAACGATTTCTCAATAACTACTTAAGTGGTTTTGTTAAAAAGTTAAAGGCCTTCACTTTGTTTTGATGACCTGTCATGAGGTAAATTCCTGCAAAGACAAAAGGAACACTGAGCCACTGTCCCATATTGATGGCCATGCCTTGTTCAAAGGCGACTTGGTCAACTTTGAAAAACTCTATAAAGAATCTAAAGGTAAACGCGATAATAAAAACCAGTCCGAGGGCCCGACCAGGTGGCCACTTCTTTGTCGCAACGTACTTATTACAGAAGTAGTACATGGTTGCTGAGATAGTGAAGTAACCAATTGATTCATAAATCGGTGTGGGGTGACGAAGGTTTGGGTCAACTCTGGTGAAGACAAATGCCCAAGGAACATCAGTCACTTTACCGACTATCTCTGAATTAAAAAGATTTCCGATCCGGATCATTCCCGCCACGAACATAATAGGAGGAGTCATCGTCTCAATCAGCCAAAAAAAGCTCATCTTTTTCCACTTCTTAAGATAGATAAAGGTCGCGACCATCACGCCAGTAAACCCACCATGGGAAGCCAATCCACCCTTCCACACCATGAGAATTTCCCAAGGTCGAGAGAGATAATATTCGGGTTCATAAAAGAGGCAGTGACCCAGTCTGGCGCCAATAACCGTCCCAATGATCATGTGAGTGACGATGCTTTCGATGTGTTTTTTCTCAAATCCGGCCTTCAAAAATCTAGGCGTGACGTATTTTTGTCCAACCAGAAAGCCGATTATAAAGCAGAGAGGGTAGTACCTCAGCTCAAAGCTGCCTATTTTGAATATCGCGGGGTCGATGTCCCATACCATAGTGTAAATTTTAGCCACTTTGGAGCACTCCGTAAAAGGCCAATTCTTGATAATTTGTGAGTTCGGCGGTAAATATCAATGAAAATTATAGAGGAGAACTTATGAAAGCATTGATTTTTATCACCGTTTTTATGGCCACTTTGAGTACAAACTCACAAGCACAATACTATGGACGTCGTTACTACAGACCTGTTCGACCGGTTGTTCGACCAGTACCTCGTTACTTTAGTCCGTATGCTTACAGACAAATTAATTATACTTACTATTGGCATCAGCCAGCAGTCGTTAACTACCAACAGTTGGTTAACTATAATGTGAATTCTTATTACGCAGCTTGGGTAAACCAAGGCATGGCAAATTACTTCTATGGAAGTTGGTTTATGCTTCCTACAACTGTTGTTCCCAATATTAATTATGGATTCAACGGTTATGTGACTTATAACCAATACCCCTACTTTGCATTCAATGGTTACTTACACCGATACTCTGCCGTTGATAGCTGTAACTACCAACTTGTAAACAAGTTTGGTCATGCAGTTGTTCAAAACTTCGCTGGAATCTGTAATGTAAGTTACAACCAGTGTGCAGCAGTGAGAGATGGTTACAACTATCAAGCTCAGAACTTCCAGTTCTTCTGTGCTGAAACTTATAGACAGAGAAATTTCTAATGCGTTGGTTTTTCTTTCTTGCCGCTTTATTGTTAATCGTAAACTATGTAGAGGCGAAATGCCCTGATAAAGTAAACGAGATCTCACTCGAGCAAGTAGAGAAAGACCTTAAAACCAAAGGCATAGAAGTTTTTGTTCACGGAGCTGTTCCTCGTTATCAGCTCTTTGTGGGAACTTATCGCTCTCCTGAAAACTTTTTTCGTTACGTTGACTTTTCTCTTCTAACAATGGATCGAAAAGTTGGAGAGCAACTTTCAAAAGTTAAAAGACACGATAAGCTGCTCGTAAAAGGAGAGTTTTTTGATACTGAAAGCTGTTTTCCTCATGTTGAAATTAAAGAGTTTCAAGTCTTAAAATCCTTTGAAACAAGTCCGAAGCTTCCTCCTTATAATCATCGAGCTGATCTGAGTGTGCTCGAAAATGTTGATAGAATTACAGGAAAAGTTCACGGCGTTGCTTATACTCAAGGGATTATGGCGATTGAATACAAGGACGTTGTTGTTCCTGTTTTTGTTCCTAAAACTCATCACAAGCTTCTGGAAAAAATCTACCGAGGAGATGTGGTTGATATTGCTATCTTTGTTCGAATCAACCCTGAAAGACCCGTTCATGTTGAACTTGATATCGATAATAAAGAGCCGCTTATTCAAAAAGTTTCAATGGTTAAAGGGCATGACACGCCGATAACTCTTGAAGGGGAACTTGTGATGTTCCCAAAAAGTCCTCAGATTCGATTTGATATCTACGCTCTTAAAGTGAAAGGGGAATTAGGATTTTATCGAAACTACACCCTTGTAAACTTTGAAAGCACTGATATTTTTCTTCAGATCCGTGCCCATCTTGAAAAAATCTGGAAAGAAAATGAAAAAACGGCGGTAGGCGGGCGCAATTTCTGGATCAATCCCAAGGTTCGAATTCAAGCTAAGGGATTAAAAAACGTCGTCTCTCCGACCCAGGCCAATCCCCAGATCTTATTGAAGGGAATTGAATCCTTAAAAATCCTTAAATAGCTCTCATTTGGGTTCAAGCATGTTATAAAACCCTTATGCGATTCTTATGGCTATTATTCTCACTCCCTTGTTTTGCAATTTATGATGCGAATACTCCTCTAGCAGAGGTGCGTTGGGAACTTGGAGAGTCTAAGCCGCTTCATGCTTTAGAAAACATTGATCCGGTATTAGCTCAAAAAGGTAAGGAGATCTTTTTTCAGGGTCAGACGAGACGACCTAATGGAGAGCTGACCCAACCACAAGCTCCAGCGTTTCGATGCAATCATTGTCACAACTCTGTAAAAGAAGATCCTAAACTCTCAGTAAATGATCCGGAAGCAAGGTTAGATTATGCCTTAGCAAATGGCATTGCATTCCTGCCCGGGACAACCATGTATGGTTCAGTCAATCGAACTTCTTGGTTTAATGGGGATTACTTAAAAAAATATGGTGAAGATCTTATTGGACCCGCTCGAAAAAACTTTAAGAATGCCGTTCAACTTTGTTCTAAGGAATGTTCAAAAGGTAGAGCTTTAGATGAATGGGAACTAGAAGCTATGTTGAATTATCTCTGGTCAATTCAATACAGGTTAGGAGATTTTAATCTAACTGCTGAAGAATATGATTTTTTAAATTTTTCTCGTGTTAATAATCAAGAAAAATTGCTCTTCTTGGATTCAAAATATTTAAAGTTTTCAGATGCGACTTTTAGTAAGGCTCCAGAAGATTTTGAAACGGGTTATGGAACAAATGGAGACCCTCAAAAAGGTGAGGCCGTCTTTAAAAGTTCATGCGTTCATTGCCACAAAGTTGACAGTGGGATTCAAGAAAAAATTGTTCATTTTGAAGATAATCGCAAAACCTATAAATATCTCTATCGCATGAAACACTCTTATTCTGTTGCTAGAGAGGGACACTTTGAAAGTGAGACGGTTTATATGCCTAATTACACTCAAGAGCGTTTGAGCGATAAACAACTTGATGATCTGAAGGCTTTTCTTAAAGAAAAACTGCAATAATGTGTTAGGATATTTTCTATGGCTTTAGCATTCTGGAACACTTTAAGTAATAAAAAAGAAAAATTTATACCTAAAAAAGAAGGGGAAGTTTCGATCTATCTCTGTGGCCCAACGGTTTACGACTTTCTTCATATTGGAAATTTTCGAGGAGCGATTACTTTTAATCTTCTACGAAACTGGATGGAGCATGAAGGGTATAAAGTTAAGTTTGTTTATAACTATACGGATGTTGACGATAAAATTATTAATAAGGCTATTGAACAAGGTGTAAAATCGACAGAAGTATCTGAAAAATTCATTAAAGAGTTTGAAACAGATTTTAATCGTATGGGGCTAAAACCCCATGATGAGCGCCCTAAAGTAACCGAATACATGCCTGAGATCATCGAATTTGTTGATGATCTTGTAAAAAAAGAAAAAGCTTATGAAGTTGACGGTGAAGTTTTTTATGCGATTGATGAATTTTCTGAATATGGAAAACTTAGTAAAAAGAAACTTGATGAACTAGAAGCTGGAAATCGAGTTGAAGTTGATAATCGCAAGAAAAATCCTTTTGATTTTGTTCTTTGGAAACCTTCGAAAGAAGGGGAGCCGAGTTGGGATTCCCCCTGGGGGAAAGGCCGACCTGGTTGGCATATTGAATGTTCAGCGATGATTCAATCGATTTTTGGAAAAGACACGATTGATATTCATGGTGGTGGGATTGATCTTATTTTTCCCCACCATGAAAATGAAATAGCCCAGGGTGAAGCACGGACGGGTTGCAAGTATTGTAATTTTTGGATTCATAATAATTTTATCAACATGAAAGATCAGAAGATGTCGAAATCTCTTGGTAACGTTGTGACGGCCAGAGCTTTCATGGATAAATACCACCCTGAAGTTTTAAAATATTTGTTTTTGAGTGCACACTACAGGTCGATGTTAACGGTAAGTGATGACAAAATTTTTCAAGTGATTACGGCCCTTGATCGAATCTATAGTGCCCTTGAATTAGCGAATGATGTGATGATTTCGGTAACAGAAAAATCAGACCCGGAAAGTGGATTTGTAAAAAAACTAGAAGCCCTCCAAGGAAAAATCAAAAAATCTTTGAACGATGATCTCAATAGTGCAGAATATATTTCACAAATCTTTGAAGCCGTTCGAACTTTTAATGCTCTTGGTTTTAAGAATAAAAAATGGAATGCTATCCATCGAGCAAACTCTCAATTCTTTCATGATTGGATGATAGAGTGGGGAGGGTTTGGGGCCCTTTTTCAAGAAAAGCCTACGGAGATGTTAAACCGTTTAGATGAAATCGTTCTTATTGAAAAAAACCTAGATAAAGGCAAGATCGAATCTCTAGTTCAAGAGCGTGTTAAAGCGAGAGAGAATAAAGATTGGGCCGAAAGTGATCGGATCAGAGATGAGCTTTCAACGATGGGGATTGAGGTCCACGATGGGAGTGATAAACGCCCATGGTCCGTAAAAAAGTCTTCCTAGAGACATCCCTCGTTGATTTATACTGCGTCAGTTGGCTGTTGCAGTATTAAATTGCGATACAGCTTCCAGCCAACTTCCTTGTCTAAATTCAACGATTGAAGCCTCTATATATTTGGCGATGATGATTTTATCTCGCTATAATTCAATCAATGAAATTTTTTTGGATTCTTTTATTTTCAATCAGCGCATATTCCTATGATGCAGAAAAGTACGACCGCTATGAAACGACCCTTACTCAACTTGAAGTTGAGTATGGAAGTGCTGTTGATCCGAAAGAGCAGTACCAAGCATCACTTAAGATATGGCGTGAAATAGTAGATGCCACCAATGACCAATTTTCACGAGAAGAAGGTGAGACAGATGAAGAATTTCAGAAAGGCTTTGATCGTCATCTCGACCTTCTTTTACGATCAAGTAAAATTCGATCTCAATATCTCATTCAAGTCGAGCAAAGCGAAACTTCAACTGTATTTGAATTAGATCTCGCTTTCTTTAATGATCTAAAAAGAGAAATAACTCTTGTGCCGATAGAGTGGTACGCGATTGCTTACTTCAAGCTTCTCTATGTAAAAAACAATCTCAAGTTAGGTTTTGATGGAGTAAAAACTCTTGTCATTGATGCATTCATATTACTGATTGTTTTTATGATCCCTTTCTTCTTTTGGAGAGTGACCAACAGGATCTTAAAAAAACTCAAGGTTTGGCGTGCAAACTTTATTAGACAGAGTTACCGACAAAAAAATTACTCTCTTTATGCTGAATTATTAAGGTTAGCGATCGATTATCTCCCATGGCTTGTTGCCTTGTATTCTATTTCGCTTTCAAGGGATCTTTTAGAGAAGAGTCATTTTGAAGAACTTTCAATATTTTATCCATTTATTACATATTGGATTTATTATCGGATTTTTAGAAAAATCATTTCAGATTCGCTCTTAAGGATTGCAAGAAATCATAGAAGTCCTTCAGGGGATCAGACAATCGAAGAGAAAGCGGCTAATAACGCATCTCTCTTAAGTCTAACGGTCCTTGTTTCATATAGTTTAATTTACATAATTGAGAGTGTCGTAAGTAAAGGGCTCTCTTATTATATTTTTCAATATCTCTCTTTTGCTGTGGTCTTATTTGTTCTTTTTATTATTGGTAGAGATTGGCGTGAAGAATTAAGTGTTAAAATTGCAGACATGGACATTCCCTTTGTTTCAACTTGGCTTGCAGAGCGATTGAAAAAGAAGAAGCATTTCTATTTGTGTTTACCGGTTCTGATAAGTGTCCTTACATTTAATGTTTTTATGCTTTTTCTTCAATGGAGTGGGCGATTTGAATTTGTAAAATCAATCACGGCTGAAATATTTAAGAGAAAACTTGAAAGTTCTGAAATATTTGAAGAATCTGAGCTCCAAGATTTACCCAATGATTACCAAGATCTTTTTTATAAAACGATTGAAAGTGATAAAGCTTTATTTATTGAAAGTAAAAAATCTCAATACAACAATATAATGTTGTGTATCGAATTATGGATTCAAGACAAAACTGAAGAAAACTCACTTTTTCTTGTAGGCGAGAAAGGTTCAGGCAAAACAACTTTATTAACGATGCTAGAGTCTGAACTTCAACGAGAAAATATTCAAATTATTCGAGCAAATATGCCAAGCAGACTTCTTAGCCAGGCCCAACTTTTAAAATTTCTCTCTAATATAACCGGGGTCGAAATGGAGGAAAACTATCTCCCACTTATTGATGCCGATAAAGAAATGTCTCCAACTCTTATTATGCTGGATGAAAGTCAGAATAGTTTTCTTTCTAAAATTGGAGGGTTTGAAGCATTTAAAACAATTCTTGGTCTTATCAATGCTCGATTAGAAAATATTTTTTTCGTTTTTAGCTTCAATGCTTATTCTTGGTCATACTTAAATGCAGCCTTTGGAAAAAATCAGAACTTTAGAAATGTGATTGAGTTAGAGCCCTTTAGTGATAGAGATATTCGAGATATGATTATGAAACGGCATAATCAATCTGATTATAAACTGTCTTTCCATGATATCGTTAAAGCAACAAAAGGTGCTTTTGAGATGGATAGTGTTGAACAAGTTGAAGAGCAATTTTTTAGATTGCTTTGGGAGCAATCCTTGGGAAATCCAGAAATTTCATTATATACATGGCTTTCTTCTCTTAAATATAGAGGAGGGAAGTTTTTTAGAGTGGGCTTACCCCATGATGATGATCTTTCGATGTTAAGTAATTTTTCAGATGATACATTGTTTATTTACTCAGCAATAGTGAAACATGAGAATCTATCAACTGCTGATGCGATGAAGGTCACTAGCTTACCCGAAGGTGTCATCAGGTTTGCTATTAAGTTGGGTCTTGACCACAATATTTTAATCAGACGAGAAAACGGGTCTTATACTGTGAATGTAAGGTTTCAGCATAGTTTAATAAGCTATTTAAAAAAGAAGAATTTGATTTATGCCAGCTAAAGAAGAAATTTCAAAAGTATCAGAAATTCTAGACTTATTTCAAGTTGATAAAATCCTTCTACTGGTGATCTCTTTTGCATTTTTAGTTTTTCTAGCAGGACGTTTTAAATTTCTTTCTCAGAAACTTGAAAAGAAATGGCCGAATTTAAGACTTTCAATATTACAGTTTACGACTGTTTTTACTTTCGCTTGGTATATTTTTGGATCATTCTTTATTATTTATGCTGTTCTGAGACCCCCAGAACAAGTTTTATTAGGTTTAGGGGGATCAGCCGCTCTTGCCATTGGTTTTGCTTTAAAAGATATTTCAGCTTCATTAATTGCAGGAGTAGTCCTGCTTTTTGATCGTCCTTTTCAGGTTGGAGATAGAGTAAAGTTTAACGATATTTATGGTGAAATTTCCCATATTGGTCTTAGGGCCGTTCGTTTAATTACCTTGGATGACTCTCTTGTGACCATTCCAAACTCTCAATTTATCAATAATGCTGTTTCATCGGGAAATGCGGGTGCCCTCGATATGATGGTTGAAGTAAAGTTTTACCTCTCGCCAGATGAAGACATTATTCGTATTAAAAAATTCCTTTATGAGTTAGTTATCACAAGTAGGTATGCTTACCTGAAAAAACCAGTAAGCATTGTCGTCAGTGAAGAGTTTGTTGGGGGAGCTTTTGCACTTATGTTTAATGTAAAAGCCTATGTTTTTGATATCACTTATGAAAAAGCTTATTCAACAGACCTTACAACTCGTGCTTACGAGTTCTTCCAAAAAGAAGGAATAAAGAAACCAAATATGAATTTAAATTTTGGTTCCTCACCCTTGACACCCGAAAATCGCGACCCATCTTATAGTTAGAAAGGGGGATAAGCCCCGATAGATTAACTTTAGGAGGTCATAAATGACTGTTTTAACAAAAAGACTACACAGTGACTTTCCTTTGGGTTTAACAGGCCCTTTTGAAAGTCTCTTTACTGAATTTGATTCTTTTCCTAGAGCTTTCTCTCCAACTTATGAGATTGTTAAGGGTGAAGACCATTACCGGGTGCTTTTAGAGGTACCAGGTGTAAAAAAGGAAGATATTCACCTAAGTCTAGAAGGCGGTTATTTAACAGTAACTGGTGAAAAGAAGCAAGTGGAAGAAAATGCACATTCTTCGACGAGAGCTTATAGTAGCTTTAAAGAATCCTTTAAACTCTCTGATGATATTGATGAAGAGAATGTTTCAGCGAAATTGGAAGATGGAGTTTTAGAGGTAACTTTAAAGCGAGCAACGAAGAAAGAAAAGAGAATTGAAATTCTCTAAATGAGTTTGGCGATTGTGACTCCATCCTGAGATTCTTTTGGAATTTCAAACTGAAGATCAGGTTGGAGTTTTAAATACTCTCGAACCCAATTTTTTAAAATGCCATCGCCGTGGCCATGAATAATTTCAACATAGGGTATGTCTCCAATAAGGACGTCCGAGACAGCAAACTCCACTTTTTCTTTGAATTCCTCCAACCTCATGCCACGGCCATCAATTTTCAGAGAACTCGATTTAGTTTTTTGAATTTGAAACTGAAAGTCCTGTTTCTCTCCAGAAGTACGGGGCTTTCCTAATTCTGAAAGCTTTGCCTCGATTCGCATATTTCCTTTCATCGCCAAGGTCGCCTTTTTTTTCTTTTCATCAATCTTGATAATCTCTCCCTCTCGGTTGAGAGGAATGAAAAGACAGCGCATTCCTACCTTTGGTTCTTCTGAAAGAGGCTTAGCATCGGGTCTTTCAATCTCTGGAGTTGGTAGCTTTTCTTCGATTTTATGGAAACTCGAGCGAACGGATTTTTCCGATGAATTTTCTTTTACACTTCTTAGAGTTTCAAGCGCTTGGTTTCGGATATTATTAATTTCAGTTTTGAGCTTTTGATACTCTTGATCCATTTTAAGCTTTAAAACCCCTTCTTGCGATTGGGCTTCATTTTTTAGCTTTTTATTAAGTTCTTCATATTTGAGAAGTTCTTTCTCGTAATGAGCCTTCTTTTGAGAGACCTCAAAGAGGAGTTTTTCATACTCTTGATATTTAGAATCGAGTATAGACTTTGCAGAATCTTTGATCTTACTTGCAAAGTGATATTGCTTTGAAATTCTTTCAAAGGTTTCTAGTGCCATTGAGCTCCCTGGAGTTCCAACATGAAGTTTATAAGTTGGGACGAGGTTGTCGGGATCAAAACCCATATGACCCGAGAGAAATTGTTTCGCTTCATGAGTTTTAACCTTCAACATCTGGTGGTGAGTTGAAACAAAGAGCATAGGGTTTGATTTTTTATAAAAATAATTAAAAAAGCTCATCGCTAAAGCTGAAGCTTCTTCAGATGAAGTAGAGTTAAAAATTTCATCAATAAAGATAAGGGCATTATCTCCGAGTTGATCGGATAGACTTAAATAATGCATTGTTTCTGCAGCAAATGAGCTAAGTCCGTCTGCAAGGTTTTGATGATCAAGTGAGAGAAAATAGACTTCATCAAAAACTGAGACTTCTGCATACTGAGCGGGTAGATAAAAGCCTTTATGAAGGTAGAGCTGGATCAGGCAAAGAGTCTTTAAACTAACTGTTTTCCCTCCCGTATTGGGACCAGAAAGAATCAGTCCTTCATAATTAGAAATTAAATTAAGGTCATTTTTAACGGGCTCTTCGATGAGAGGATGAAAGAATCCTTCGAGTTTAATTTTTTTATGATCTGCAATTTGGGGCTTACAAAGGTTTTTTTGAATCGCATTCTGAGCTAAGCAGAAATAATAATCAACTTCAGTTACTAATTCCAAAGCTCTTTTTATAGTAGGGATAATTGAACGCAAAATATCTGAATATTGAACACAGATTTGAAAAATTTCTTTCTCAATTTCCATTGTAATCTTTTTTCTTTCAAATGATAAAGCTGAAAGTTCAGTGGGTTCAATATAAAGAGTCTGACCAGAATCAGATCGAGAGATGATTGAGCCAAGAGTACTGTTATAATGATCGGTTTTAACAATCAGGATAAAATGACCCTGAATGATGTCATAAGTATCGATTTGAAGAATCTCTTTGGTTTTCCAATCTTGAATAATATCTCTTAGAAGCTTGTTGGCTTTTTGATCAACTTTAGATTGTTTTTTATAAAGTTCTCCCAAAATAGGGTGGGAAGAGTAGTCGATGTCTCCACTACTATCAACAAATTTTCTAAAAGGTCGAATGAGATTTTTTAAAACGAGATCCATCTCATCGGAGTGCATATTTTTAGATCCGAAAAGCTCGACGAGAAATTTATGTTGGCCGTGAAAAATTTCAAGCAACATTACAAAACGATGCATTTCTTGAATTGTGAGGACAGATCCCTTCTCAAGTAAGTAGGTTTTTTCATCGATGCTATGATTTGAGGGAAGATCATTCACTTGGACATAAAAGTTATCGTGCTCATTTGTATGATATTTAGAGATAAACTTTTCAATGATTTGATGTTTTTCTCTTAATTTCTGCGGACTCGTCGCTTTGGGATATTCTTGGATTTTCTGTTTTGCTTGTTCAAAGTAAGCCCCAGATGAGATATCATAAATAAGTAAATCCCAGTCAATGAGATTAAGGAGCCTAGAGTCTGTTTGATCCAATAGGTTTAAGTTCATGATTCAAAATTATACAACATTACAAAACCAAGTGTCGCAGATTAATGAAAAGCTTGGCGCGACAGGGATGGTTCAAAAACTTTTTAGCACGTCTCGTTATTTGGCGATTAGTATTCGTATTCCTGGAAAAACTTATTGGTTGTACCTTGGACGCGGTGGAGGGCATGAAGGGCTCTGGCTGGCGCAAAAACCACCCGAGAGTTCTTTGAGGGCGATTGATGTGGTCCTTGAATATGTGCGTAAACATTTCACCAGTACAGGTTTTCTAGGACTCGAGCTAGATGGTTCAGATCGGTGTTTATGTTTTACTTATCAGAAGTGGGGAAAAGAAAATCGGTTTTATTATTTCTATCGCGGGCGAGAAGCCTATTTCGCTCACCATTATTGGACAGAGAAAGGAGTTAAGAACTTTGTCAGTTGGCAAGGGTACCGTGAATTAGAAGTTAACTTTGAAACCTTTGATGAAGTTGGAAGAAGTGATCAGAGTGAACAAAAAGTTCAGAAAATAAAAGAAATCGAAATCCTTTTAAAAGAAGAGGACAAAGCCTCAAGCTCCTCAAAGGGGGCAAGGAAAGCAAAGGCTTCTCAAAAAAGAAAAGTTCAAAATATCAAAAATGATCTTCTTAAGATTCAAAAATGGAAAAAGCTTCAAGAACAAGCGATCCAGTGGAAAGAAAGACTTTCTCACGGAGAAGATGCATTATCTGAAATGAAAAATAAGGTTAATTTAGATGGAATTAAATTTAATTTTAAGGGCTGTGAAAATTCGTTTCAAAAACTCGATATCATTTTTGGAAAACTCAAACGTTTAAAGGAAGTTGAAGGGATGATGGAGTTTCGCCTTAAGAACAACCTTGATAAACTTCATAAGCATCAAGATCTCGGTCAAAAATTAAAACCGATTCGAC
>JAUHYH010000209.1 GCA_030426585.1 Bacteriovoracia bacterium | reverse complement strand
AGAGTATTAGAGGCAAGGCTAAAGCGTTGATTTGACTCAGATCTGAAAAATCTATCACGAGCGTATTCTTTTTAGTCGTTTAAATTGAGATTTTTACAAGCACCTGGGTCGAAGCTGTATAAAAAAAACATACTGCAAGACCCAGTGATGAAGTAAAAACTCAATTTTAGCGATTAAACAGGTTTGTAGATAATTACGTAAGTTATAATGACAAAGGTCCCCATGATCACCCAGAACCACTTCTTTTTGTGCTGAGGGGCTCTTTTAACGATTATTGGAGTCAGAATCGAGATAAATGCCCAAAATACAACCTTAAGATTTGTCCAAAGCGGCCAGGGTTCTGCATGAGGCATGCCCAATCGAGCCAACAATCCCATTCCACTAACAAATATAAAAACAGTTGCGACACCTGCAAGTATGGCGTGAATTTTATACTTTTTTTCTGAATAGCATTGAACTGCAAATGAACTGAACAAAAGTACAATCATAAATAAATGAATCATCTTATAAATTTCGTAATCAATCATAATAAATCCCTTTTTATAAACTTTCTAAAAGTGCTTTATAGTACTTCCAAAAATGAGTCACTGAAGGGATGTGAACCCCTTCATCCGGCGAATGAGCATTAGTAATTGTTGGCCCAAAGCTCAAAGCTTGCACATCATTTTCTAGCCTATCCATCAATATCCCACATTCGAGACCCGCATGAATAGCCTTAACTTCAGCTTCACTTCCGAAGAGCTCTTTGTAAACGTTTTTCGCTTTCGACAAAAGTTCAGAGTTGAAATTAGGATTCCAGCTTGGGTACTCTGAATTTTTAGTGGTCGTCATTCCACAAAAATCTCCAAGTAAGCAAAACCTTTCCTCTAAATTCACGGCTTCTTTTCGATTAAAAAATCTCATTGAAGTGAGAAGGTAAAACTCTCCATCTTTAAGAAGAGTCACCGCCATATTATTACTTGTTCCAACCAAGGGCTCTGAACCCTGAGCATTTCTTACCAAAGAGTTCACTCCATGAGGAAAGAAATTAAAAAAGTGCATGAGAAGTTTGCTATCAGAAAGGCTTAAGCAATCAGGACTCTCCCCAGTCTCTTCAAGCACAACTTCAAACTTCTGGTCTTCAGGACTGAGGTAAGTTTTCCAATGGTCTGAAATCTCATCAATTTGTTTGGCAGCTTTTGAAATATCACCCGAAGTATAAAAATAAGCCGAAGCGTCTCTCGGAATAATGTTATGGGCCTTACCTGACTCAAAACCAGCTAGCTGAATGCCTTCAACTTGATTAAGGAGTTCCACTAAGTACTTAGCGGCATTTGCTCTATAGCGATGAATATCGACCCCAGAATGGCCTCCAGCGAACCCTTTGGCTGAAAGTTTATAACAAGTTCCCTTTCCTTTTTGAGTTTCAAATTTTCTTTTGAAATCAAAATCTGCTCCTCCGGCACATCCAACATAAAGGCTTCCCCATTCTTCGGTATCAAGGTTAAGAATGATGTCCCCTTTTACAAGTTTCGGATCAAGCTCTTGAGCTCCCGTAAGTCCTGTCTCTTCATCAACAGTAAAAAGCAGATCAATTTCAGGGTGTTGAATCGAATCATCAAAAATGAGAGCAAGCGCAGCTGCACACCCTATTCCGTTGTCAGCTCCAAGAGTTGTCCCTTTCGCTTTAACCCAATCCCCGTCAACAAAAGCTTCGATGGGATCAGTTTCAAAGTTAATATTCTTTCCAGGAACGGCATCGGTCACCATATCGATATGATTTTGAATGATTAACTTGGGTGAGTTTTCTTTTCCAGATTTCGCCGGAAGTGTGATGGCAATATTTCCAATTTTGTCTTCGCGAACATTGAGGTTTTTCTCCTTCGCAAGATTGATAATCCAAGATCGAATTTTTTCTTCTTTTTTCGAAGGTCTCGGAATATCCGTAATATCTGAAAAAACTTTCCAAAGTTCCTTCGGTGCATTTTCATGTGTGACTTGAAATCCCATATTCTCCTCCAATTTTCGGATATCCTAGCATTCCAAACAACTATTGAGTAGAGTTAACGCATGAAACGCTACACAGACAAAGCCTTTCCTCCTTATAAGTTCATTCCTGGGCATGGCCAACACCCTGAAAAAGATGGTGGCTACTTAAAAGGTCATGAAATCGTTTGTGAGCCCGTGACACCTTCAAACTATAAAAGTCATGAAATATATCTTTATGGAGTTGATCTCTTTAATCATGGGCATTTTTGGGACGCTCACGTCTATTGGGAAGTTTTATGGAATCTTGCTGGCCGAAAAGGTGATATTGCTGATTTTTTAAAGGGACTCATCAAGTTGGCAGCAGCAGGAGTGAAGTTTCAACTGAATCAAATCCAACCGGCCAGAGATCATCTCGCAAGGGCCGAAGAACTGTTCACGACTCTCCCCCAAGCCTTCCTCGGATTTGAAAGTTTAAAATACCTTGAAGATGTTCAAAAAGATTTTCAGGACTTCAATTTGGATTTTTTATTTTCAGAAAGAATCGAAATAAACTGAGGGCCGAAGCCCCCAGTTTTTATTGTTAGAAATGTTTTGAAGTATCAGGAAGAGTGATAACAACATCACTATCATCATCGTCATCAGAACTTTCTGGCTTGAACCAACAAAGTGGCTTAAGACCCAATTCAAAATTCTCAGTTCTATTACACGTTCCGATATCTGCATTATCTTGATCAGTATCGATTTCTGGAAGAACCGTACAAAGAGCTCCTTGATAGTATGAATCAAGTCGGCACTGAGGTGCGGGGTGAGAATCATCTGTACTTGAAGCAACTGACGTATCAGGAGTATCAAAGTTTACAGGATCATCGTTTCTTCTAAGGTTATTAAGAAGAGTTCCTAGCGAAAGTCCTCCCATGGCCCCTCTCACACAAATCGCCGCATCATTTGCATCTTCGAACTGGGCCGCACAAGTTTCTTTCACAAGCTCAGGCACATTTTCCATCGCTGCAACAATCTCTACGTTATTATCTTCAGCAGCATATTTACGGAAACACTTAAGAGTTCCCCAGTAATCTGACTGCCCTTCGTTTGAGGCCCAACGAGTCCCTTTTCTAGGAGCTCCAGCAAGGTGGTGACCAATTTCGTGACAAACAACAAGAGCAAAACCGTCTTCAGTCACTTCTTCTCTTCTTGCAAGCCCACCGTACATGCCAACAACCCACTCATTCCCTCTTCGAGTCGCGTAAGCATTAACGGTTCCACTACTCCAAAGTCTTAAAACATTGAGCTCAGCATCCTGCTCTTCAATGATGGGTCCATAAACTTCAATGGCCCTATCGATAACGGCATTAAACTGTTCTTCAGAAATCCCGCCTTCCCTTTTGGCATCAACAGAAATCCAAAGGTCATTTTCAGGAAGAAATCCTGTTTGTCCGTGCTCATCACAAGGAAGCGCTGTGCTTACCATCGTGAAAAGACTCATCATAATTAGTGATAGTTTCATTTGACCCTCCATGGTCTTATAGATATTCACTCTATCCGTGAGTTTATTAAGAAATTGTTTATTAAATTATAAGGTCGAAGTGTCACCGACCGAGAAAGTACCGTGTTATTATTTCTTACATTAGAAAGCGTAGAACTCTGGTATGCGCTTAGCCCTCTTTAGGCTTGTTATCGATGTGTACCCAACCAGTGATGGCGAGTTTCATGGCCTTATCAACAGGAAAATCTGTCTCGGTAACCTTACTTTTATGAATCAATGTTGTGTAACCTCCGAGCATAAAACTCAGGGGAATATAAACAGCAATATAATCTTTAGTCTCTTCTTCTAACCCAAGATCATCAAATCGATCTCTTGTAACGAGTCCCAGCCTCTTACCTGACTTACTATCAAACTCCACCCAAACAACGCGCTTCATTTTCTCTTTAGCACCCTCATCCCCAAACAATTGCATGAGATCTTTAATCGGTCCGTAGACAGTCTTAATAAAAGGA
>JAUHYH010000208.1 GCA_030426585.1 Bacteriovoracia bacterium | reverse complement strand
GGTTTTTATTCTGCTTTTATGGTTGCTGAAAAAGTCGAAGTTGAATCACTTTCCATGAACGAGGGATCTAAAGCGACAAAGTGGGTTTGTGAAGGTGATACCGAATACACTTTTGAAGAATCTCAAAAACTAGATATCGGAACCACAATCACTCTTCATATGAATGAAGAATCCATTGATTTCTTAGAGATCTATAAAACTCGAGCCACCTTAACCAACTATTGCGATTTCATGCCCTACCCGATTGAGCTAATCGATGTCTCAACTCGAGCAAAAGTCTTTGAGGAAAACTTAAAGGCCGAAAAAGAAGAAGATAAAAAACCAATCGAAATTGATATTATTAATAATACCAATCCTCTCTGGAAAAAAGATCCGGCATCAGTTTCAGATGAAGAATATAAAAACTTTTACTCAAAACAATTCCCAATGGATCCAGAACCTCTGTTCTGGATTCACCTTAATATTGATCACCCTTTTACGCTTCAAGGAATTCTCTACTTTCCAAAACTGAATCCGAACAAACCTTTTGGCGAAAACAGTATCCGGCTTTATTGCAAGCAAGTTTTTGTTTCTGATAATGTTAAAAACATCATGCCTGAATTCCTTTCGATGTTGAAAGGCTCAATTGATTCAACCGATATCCCTCTGAACGTTTCAAGGTCGGCACTTCAGGGTGATCCTAATATTAAAAAGATTTCGAACTATATCGTGAAAAAAGTTGGTGAATCACTTAAAAAGCTTTTTAATAACGACCGTGAGAAATTCAACAAGAGTTGGCAAGATATCGGTCTATTTGTGAAATATGGAATTGTTTCAGATACCAAGTTTGATGATCTAATGAGAGATCGGGTCCTTTTCAAGAATCAAAATAACGAATTTGTAACCCTAGAAGAATACACGAGCTCGTTTCCAGAAGAGTACAAAGAAAAGCTTGATAAAAAAATCATCTATGGTGAGAAAGACATTGCTGACACCTCACTTATTTCGAAGTTGAAAGAACTTAACATTCCAACGATTGAAACTGATAATTATATTGACCCTCATCTAATGCAACATATTGAGTTCCAAAAGAAAGAAGGAAAAGAGTATAAATTTACCTCTGTCGACAGTGAGTTTGAAAACCTTCTTGGAGAAACAACAACTGATGCGGGAGATATTAAAGTAAAAGAATTCTTTGAAGGAATTCTTAAAAAGGAAAATTCTGAAGCCTTAGAAATCGAAGTTAAAAAGATTAAAGACCTCCCGACTCCCGCTTATTTTAAAATTGATCAAAATATGAAACGTTTTCAACAGATGACTCAAGCAATGGGCAATACTCAATTTCAAGCACCTGTTAAGAAAACACTTGTTGTTAACCCTGGAGATTCATCAGTTCAAAATGCTTTTAAACTCTGGGAAAGTGATAAAAAAGATCTTGCGGAGAAAATAGTTCATCATCTTTACGATCTTGCTCACATTTCAAGTGAAGGTCTTGAAGGAGAAGCAAGAAATAACTTCGTTAAAAGGTCTCAGGATCTCATTAAGGAATTAAGTCAAATCGCTCTTTAAAGGGATTGAGTCTGAAGAGAAATACCGCCGTTAAGAGTTGTAGCATAAATACTTCCCGAAGAGTTTACATGAACTTTCTTAACGTTATTGCTTCCTAATCCTTCGGAAACGGTTTTATTGATAAAGGTCTTACCATTACTCGAAACAGCGAGACCATCTTTGGTTGCTGCATAGATCTTTCCTGATTTATCAACCGCGACACTCGTAACAACATTATTAACTAAGCCATCTGAGATTGTTTTTGTCTTAAAGTTTTTCCCTTTATCAGTTGAGATTGAAAGTCCACCCTTTGTTGCTGCATAAATTTGTCCTTTATCATCGACGAAAACATCGAAAACAAATTTATTCCCTAAAGAATTCTTTTTATCTGCATTCCTGAAGGTTTTTCCACCATCTGTTGATATTGAAAGACCTCCGGTTGTAGCCGCATAAATAGTCTCTTTTGAATCAACGAATACATTTTGAACCAAGTCTGCCCCAAGACCATCTTTCTTTGTTTTGGTGATAAAAGTTTTTCCTTTATCTACCGAGAAAGATAAACCCTTCGTTGTCGCTGCAAAGATTTTACCGTCTGAGGTCAACCAAACTCTATTCACTTCATTAGAACCAAGCCCGTTCTCTGTCGTCATTGTTTTGAATGTTTCACCCTGATCTTCAGAAATTGAAAGACCATTCTTGGTCCCTACATAGATTTTGCCATCAGTAGTCGCTAAGACACTTTTTACGAAGTCATCTCCCAAACCTTCAGCCTTAGTTTTAAGAGAGTAACTCAATCCCCCATCAGTTGATAGAGCGAGACCTGTTTTCGTCGCAATATAGAGAAAGGTTTTCCCTTCAAGATAAACATCGTTAATATCCTGACTGACAAAACTCTTAGACGTTTTGATTGTTTTAAAACTTTTTCCCTGATCTGTAGAGATCGACATCCCACTATCGGTTCCAGCTAAGATACTTCCATTTTTGCTTACATTCACACTATGAATAAGTTCTGAACCAAGACCTGATTTTGTATTCAAAGTTTTAAAACTCGCTCCATTGTCTGCTGAAAAAGAAAGCCCCTTCTTGGTCGCTGCATAAATTCTTCCTCTTTTATCAACAAAAATATCTAGAACCTGATTGCTGCCCAAACCTCTTTCAATACCAATATTCGTAAAGCTTTCCCCCCCATCTTCAGAAATAGAAAGTCCTCTTTTCGTTGCTGCATAAACTCTTTGATTTCGATCAATAAAAACAGCGTAAACTTTAAAATCTCCTAACCCATGTGAGGTTGTTTTATTCTTAAAGGTTTTTCCGTTATCTGTTGAGATCGAAAGACCGTCATCAGTTGCTACGTAAATATTTCCTTTTTGCCCAGTATAAACTCCATGAACTGATGAGTCTCCTAACCCATCCACTTGAGTTTTATTTATAAAAGTTTTCGCATTATCTGTTGAAATCGAAAGTCCTTCGTCTGTCGCAATATAAACCACATCATTTTTATCTATATGAATCTGATGAACATGATTTCCAACTAAACCTTGCGCCTTGGTTATATTCAGGAATGTTTGCCCTCCATCCTCTGAAATAGAAACACCTCCACTCGTTCCGAGGAAGATTCGACCTTGTTTATCGAAGGCAATTGAGTTGACCTGATTTCCGCCAAGACCATCGTTAGTCGTTTTATTGCTATAACTTAAACCATTATTACCAGAGATTGAAAGCCCACCACTTGTTGCTACATACAACTTGTTATTTGTATCTAAAGCAATATCAAAAACATTATTAGAAGCAAGGGAGTTATAACAAGTATTATCAACAGGGATAGAGACATACTCTAATCCCTTCTTCCATCCACAAGGTTCAACTGTAATAGAAAAAGAAATTCGATCTTTATTCCCGCCGGGATCTTGAGCCTGAATAAAAAATTCATACACACCTACTGTATCAGGTGTTCCAAGCAGAATCCCTGACTTACGACTGAATCGAAAACCATTCATATTACATGAATTCTTTGCCATGAATTGTCCGTCAGCTTTATTGTCCCATGCACAAGCATAACTTAGTGAATCTCCATCCACATCGACATCACGTCCCTCAACATTATTATCGATTCTTGTGATTGCTGTCCCAATCGTAACCTTTTCTCCTTCTTGCTTTTGAAGAACAGGAGGAAGGTCGACTTTATTAACAGTAATAGTAAAAACAGACTCTCCCGAAAAACTTTTAGAGGATGCAATTAGCTTAAACTCATAGCGTCCTTTAGGATCTCCCTCAGAAGCTGCTTTTTGACTTGGAGTCCACTCTAGTAAACCTGTTTGAGAATCAAATTTTAAGTTATCAATTTTTGAACAATCAGTTGGACTTGCTACATTACCATCAATTTGAATATCGTACTTACATTGATAACTCACCGGGTTTCCTTGAGCATCGGTATCAGCTCCCCCAACAGATCCATTTATCAGATTAATAGGTTTCCCTTCATCA
>JAUHYH010000020.1 GCA_030426585.1 Bacteriovoracia bacterium | reverse complement strand
CATGGCACGCGCCCAAGATCCAGACAGTGCTGATTCACAGTTCTACATTTGTCTTGCGGATGTCCCTCATCTTGATGGACAGTACACAGTATTCGGGGCTGTTACAGAAGGTTTTGAGCATGTTGAAAGCATTGGCCAAGGTGACTCGATCGAGTCTTTTGAATTTTTTAATTAAATAACGCTTGCTGCCAGAGAACAAAATTAGCGACTAAGCTGGCTGCAAAAAAGACTAAGCGGAAGACAATCTTATTTGAAGTCATGTGAATAATTCCATGAATTATTCTTAAGCCTACAAAAGCCCAAGCGAGGCTAAGTACCAAAGAACTAGGTTCTCCTTTGAAGGCCACCACCACACAAATAATATAAAACAAAACAGGGATTTCCATTAAGTTCGCATAATGGCGGGCCACTTGTTTTGTTTTATTCGGCAAATTTACAGGGATGTCGTAAGTCTTAAAATACTTTGGATCAATCTCACCTTTCTTTACCCCTGAAACTCTTAAAAATAACATGTAACCCATTACTAAATGAGTGAAGCAAAAAAGAGTGAACATTGGGTAGAGAATTTGAGGATCTAAATTCATTAAACTTTATTTTCCGTCTCTATCACCATCTGGAATATAAAGGAACTTTTTGATCACAAAAAATACCAAAATAAGAACAGCCAGCAACCAAAGCGTTGGAACTTTAGTATGAGTCGCTTCTGGCTTTTCTACATCCATTCCCGGAAAAATGGGATGATAGGGCTTTTCCTTAACTTCTGTAACAAGTGAAGTATCGTGAGGGCTAGGCTCTGTATTTAACTCATTTTGTTCTACAAGAGTTTCTGGAGCATCTTGTTCTTTCATTGGATTTTCCATTTTTTCTCCTATCGTCCAATTGTCTCAAGTGAAACAACGGCAGCATAAATAAATGCAGATACCGGAATGAGTGCAATAATCTTAAGCCAAGTCGATTCTTCTTTAAGGTGCATATAAAACCACCCAACGAGCCCCGCTTTTACGAGTGCTAAGAAAGTTAACCACCCTGCATGCCAAATTTGAGCAAGTTTTAATTCAGGAATGATAACTTCAATAATTGTGAGAACCGCTAGGGCCACAAAAATAATCATGTATTCTTTAAAATGACTTTGGTAAGCGCCTTCACTTGCCATAATTAACTCCTCCGATGGATCAGTTTATTAATCAATAAACCAAGATCGATCATCATTTTATCAATTTCTTTTTTTTCATTTGAATAATAAGCACGTATTTGTCCCTTTTCATCAACAAGAACAAATTTTTCTGCATGAGCAATATCATAAACACTATTAAAAGATTGTTTTTCACCAATAGCGAGTTTAAAGCCATTCATAATTATATTTTTTAACTCTGAATGTTCCCCAGTTAAAAACTTCCACACATGGGGGTTAGCTTTTATTTCTCGAGCATGATCAAAAAGTACTTTTGACGTGTCTGTTTCAGGGTCAACAGTAAAAGAAACAATTGCGACCTTTGTTCCTAAACCTCTTACACGTTTCTGAATTTTTTGAGTTTGCTCCATAATTTTCGGACAAACAGTCGGGCAACTTGTGAAGTGAAAATTTGCAATATAAGGTTTTCCTTTCAATTCATTGCTTCCAAAGCTCTCACCATTCTCATCAACTAACTTAAACTCAGGAAGAGTGTAAAGCACTGGAAGATCTGGGGGTAACTCTCGATTTATCGATCGATAAACCGGATAAGCAAAGAGAAAGACACACGCAAGAATCCAAAAGAACTTATTCATCATAAGCTTTTGGATGAAGCTAGGATTGTTTGCAGTGATTACTCCAGCAGTCATTACTTAAGCGTCTCCTTGAACATCCTTCTCGCTTCTTTGTCACCCTTTAGTTCCATGAGTGATTTTACGTAATAGGCAACGGCCCATATTTCATGGTCTTCGATTGTCCCTTTCCAAGCAGGCATTCCAGTCCCTGTGACTCCTGCAGCCAATCGCCATGCAATCTCTTCAACTGTATTGGCTGATCGAACATCATGCCATGTGAAATCAGGTGGGAGGTATTTCGCAAACCGTTCGTTACTGTCATAGAAATAGTATTCTGATTCTTGAATTTTCGGTTCATGAAAATCCTCTTCGAAGTCAGTTACTTTTTCTCCATTATACTTTTCATTAAGTTTAGAGAATTCTTCTTTGCTAACATAAGCTTGATGGCAAGTCTGACAGTTAGCAACCATGTGATAAACTTCTTTACCTTTTTGAACAGCAGCTTCTTTTCTTGCCATCGTAAAAGGATCAGCTGCAAGTTCAACCTTTGTCCCAGGCTCATTTTCACTGCTTTCCCATACTTGAGGAGCAAAAGTTTTAATATATTGAGTCACTGCTAATGCTTGGTCTTTAGAGATATCCCACTTTAACATCGCTGTTCCATTAAGACCCCCTTGAATAATTCGGACAAAATCTTCATCCGTTGGAAGACCACCGTCGGCAACAAGACCGAATTTATATAATCCTTGCTTAAAGTTTCTTGGCGGCGGTACTGAACCTTTTGCAGCAGGACCATTACCATCTCCCATTTCACCGTGGCAGGCAGCACAGTATTCTAAGTAAACATGCTTACCAAGAGTTAAAACCTCAGCAGAAACCTTTTGGTTACCAACAAAGGTTTTTCCTTTCTTAAACCCAACTTCATGTTTGCTACATGAAAAGAGAATAATCATCAAAGGTAAAATTAACAGTTTCATTTATTCGTCCTCATTTAAATTAAAAACAACACAACAAACATCAAGCCCCAGATAATTCCTAAGAAGTGCCAAAACTTAATGATATTTTCTACTCGATTTTCAAACCGAACATGCCCAAGATGATCCGATTTCAAAGTCGTAAGTAAATAAATTAAACCTGCAAGCCCCAAAACGACGTGCCCAGCATGAATCCAAGTGAAGCCATGAAGGATAGAAGCAAAAATTCCAGAGCTCGTCACAAGACCGGAATTTTCAAGACTCAACCAAAGTAGTTTCTGAGTTACTAAAAAAGCAAATCCCAAAAAAAGAGTTGATCCTAAAAAAACTTTCGCATTTTTTCTATCAATTGAATGAAAAGCTACTTGATACTTGTGAATCGTAAAACTACTTAAAGCAATTAAACCCGTACTCAAACAAGGCCATAATAAAGAGACTTTCTCAAATCCCATTGGAGGCCATTGAGTGTTCTGGAAACGATAAAGCGCATAAGATAAGAAGAGAGCTGCAAACAACATGCCCCAAGAGACAAGAGCAATATAGAATCCAAGTTGACTGGCTTCTTTTTGCTGAATGTTTTCTGCCGTTTTCGTCATCATTATGCCTTAACAAGATCCTCTGTTTGATATTGAAAATCCTTTCCTTCTGGAAGATTCGGATTTCCAAATTCGTGTGGTCCACACTTTACTGTTGGAATCTCTTCAAAGTTGTAATGGATTGGTGGCGAAGGAATCGTCCATTCCAAAGTCCCAACATTCCATGGATTGTCAGGTGCTTGCTTTTTACTTCTTAAAGAAATCACACAGTTAATTACAAACGGAATCTGTGCAAATCCCATTAGGATTGCTGACCATGTTACAAATGTTGATATTGGTAACAGTTTTTCTAAATGTTCATAAACGAATGGGTTGTAAAGTCTTCGATGCATTCCTGCAAAACCCATAACCATCATTCCAAAAAAGATCCCATTGAGTCCAAGCATTGTTGCCCAAAAGTGAATCTTTCCTAGTTTTTCATCCATCATTCGACCAAACATTTTTGGGAACCAAAAATAAGTCGCTCCAAAGCCACCGAGAAGAACCGACGCTGCCATTGTGTAATGAAAGTGACCAACAACGAAATAAGTATCGTGAAGGTAAAGATCAGTCGAAACAGTTCCAAGATAAAGCCCTGTTAGACCACCAAGACCAAAAACGAAAACAACTCCAAGAGAAAAAAGCATAGGAGTATCGAAACGAATTGATCCTTTATAGAGAGTCCCTAACCAGTTCGCAAAAAGGACTGCCGAGGGAATTGAAATCGTCATCGTAAGAGTCATAAATGTTTGCGTAAGAAGCGGACTCATCTGAGTCGTAAACATATGGTGACCGTAAACAACAGTTGAAAGGATTGAAATTGTTGTCATTGCAAGTGCTGTTGACTTCGCACCGAAGGCTGGCTTTCTTGCAAAGAAAGATAAAATATCTGAAACAATTCCCCACGCCGGAAGAATAAGAATATAAACTTCAGGGTGACCAAAAATCCAAAATACGTGTTGAAAGAGAATTGGATCACCTGTTCCGCTTGTTGCCGCAGCACCCGCTAGAAAGAATGTTGTTCCAAAAACTCTATCAAAGATCAGAAGCATAACTCCTGCTCCAAGAACTGGAAGGAAAATAGCATTAAGAATTGCTGTTAACCAAAGTCCCCACACTGTAAGTGGCATATCAAAGTATCCCATCCCTGGCGCTCTGAATGAAATGACTGTCGTAATATAATTAACAGCACCCATGGTAGAACTCACCCCAAGAACAAAGATCGCTAAACACCAGAGTGTTTGACCTGATCCCGGAGAACCAATCAATGTTGATAGTGTTGGGTAAGAAGTCCAGCCACCTGCTGCTCCCCCAAGTGGAAAAAATAAAGAAGCAAGAAGAATAATCCCTGAAACGGCAGCAATATGAAAAGAAAGCATGTTCAATAGCGGGAAGGCCATATCTCTTGCCCCAATCATAAGTGGAATACAAAAGTTACCAAAAGCACCAATTAAAATCGGGGTAATGGCATAGAAAATCATAATCGTTCCATGCAAAGTAAAAAGCATAGAATAAGTATCCGGTGGAATAACTCCCCCTGTTTCAGGGAAAAGAAAACTTCCAATTACTGGAAAAGCTTCTCCTGGATATGCTTGAGTCCAGCGAATCATGATCGCCATCAAACCACCAACGAAAAGAAAGAAAATTCCGTACCAAAGAAATTGCTTCGCAATCACTTTGTGGTCAAAAGAAAAAACGTATTTGCTTAGAAACGTTTTAGGAGCTGCGTGTTTACCGTGTACGTATGTCATTGTTCACTCTCCCACTTCCATCCCCAGAAGTTATCAATATTATCATTATCATTTCCTATATCAGCTAAGTTTTGAGCTTCGTTATACCACTCATTCCATTCTTCTTCTGAATGCACATGAAGACGACCCTTCATTAAATAATGATGAGTTCCACACATCTCAGCACAAGCAATTTCAAAAGCTCCTGTTTTTGTAGTTTCAAACCACATTCTTGAAATCCTTCCTGGCATTGCATCAACCTTAAGCCTTGCATTTGGAATAAAGAAAGAGTGAATAACATCTTTTGAAGTTATTCTAAACTCAACCTTTTTCCCTACTGGAAGATGAAGGTCATGATTTGTTAATACATCATCTGCAGTATTAAACTCTCCATCAGCTCCTGCCATTCTGAAGTTCCACATCCACTGCTGAGCAAGAACTTCAACTTTAATCACTTCTTCTTCAGCTTTAGGAAAGTTCCAAAACTCATTAAGCATGTCGTCATTAGACATTCTTGTAATATTAATATCAATTAACAAGAAGACTGAAGCTCCAATTAAATAACCAACAATTGCTTGTTGCTTCTTTTTATTTCCGTAGGTGTATTCACCTTTGGCGCTTCTTTTACTGGAGTACAGATAAGAAAATCCAAAAAGCCCCAAACAAACAAAGAAAAAGAAAATTAGATTCATTATCGTTGTGTAACTAAACAGATAATCAATCAGATGCCCATTCGTCGTGATAATCTCCGGTGGGGCCATTCTTTCTAAAAGAGTCATAGTCTTCCTCTACCTTAGTTATTAAAAACCACAACAAGAACTCCCAGTTGGACTGGTAAATACACGAGAGTGCTAAAAAAGAACTTTCGTGCCCAAGTTGTGATTAAATTTTCATTTTTTATTTTTAAACCTTTATAAGCGTAAATACAGAATAGGCTTCCAAGGATCACTGTTACAGCTGTGTACAGTGTACTCTCAGTAATCCCTAAATAGATCGGTAAGTAGGCAACACCCACTAGGAGAATTGCGTAGCTAAACATTTTAAAAATTGTTCGATTTAATCCAATCGTATTTGGGAAAACAATGATTCCTGCTTCTCCATAATCTTTTTTATGCATAATTGAGATGGCAAGAAAGTGAGGAAGTTGCCACAAGAAAAGAATGCCAAAAAGCACAAGGCCAATTGGTTGAATATCTCCAGTCACAGCAGTCTGTCCCATTAAAGGTGGAAGTGCCCCTGGAATTGCACCAAGAAATACGGCATAAGGAGTTCTTTGCTTAGCCGGTGTGTACATCAAAAGATAAGTAATCATTGCAACGACACCCAAGATGGCTGTCAAAGCATTAACCCAAGTAAAAATCAGAATGACAGCGACCATACAAAGCATAGCACTCGCTGAAAAACCAAACATTGAACCAATTCTACCAGTTGCCATTGGCCTATCAGCAGTTCTGGCCATTCTTTTATCAATATCTCTTTCCATCCAACAATTTAAAGAGCAAGCACCCCCAACGAGCATCGTGATTGAAACTAAAGAGGCAAGAACATGGGTAAACGTTACAGGGACTCCAGCAAGATAAATACCAATACCAGCAGTAAAAATAACAAGCCCAGAAAGTCGCGGTTTGGTTGTTGAAAAATAATCGACTAGTTTATCGTAAGAGTAATTTTGGAACTCACCTTTCTTTTTAAGAAAATTCATCTCCAATAAAATTTTCCAAGTCACTGCAAAAAGAAGAGCAGCCCCTGTAAGGTGAAGAGTAGTAGCACCAACCCCTAGACTTGTGGCGACAGCCAAAAGACCCAGTTTAATTTGAAGAAGAATTAATATCGGAAGTAACACTAACTTAATTTTGAGTGCATTTTGAAAAGGAGTTTCATTTTCAAATGTTTTGACGGATTTAAAGCCAACAACACTGAAGTAAACAACAAAAAATCCTACAAAATAAGCAAAGTATCGATGGATCATATGAAGAGCCGCTGGAAATGAATTCGGAAACCAACTTTTTTCAAATAAAACAAGGTCAAAGCAGGCAAATGCATTTTCCCAACCTGTTCCACAAACTGAACCTAATCCAAGATGTCTCATAGAGGCACCAAGAATCATCTGCGCGTAAATAAACAATAAGGCAAAAGTGCTTAATTTAATGAGACTTCTATTCCAAGTCCCTGCTGATTTAAATTTTTCACTAGAGATATTTTGAATTTGGTAAAGATGATAAAGATAAATAAACAGCCCAAAGACAATCATCGAAGTCGCAAGATGAGCGGTTGAAACAATTGTTGGTAACCTAAAAATTACAGTGAGACCGCCAAGCACCCCTTGAAAAATAACTAAAGCTAAGGCGACCAAGCTAGTTTTAAAAAACTTGGATTTACCATATTTTTTAAAACCCAAAAAACAAATCATTATCGAAAGAAAACCAACCAAAGCCCCTAGCAGTCGGTGGGAATGTTCGATAAGAACTCCACCTTCCATTTTAGGCATGACCTGACCAAAACAGAGTGGCCAATCTGGACAAGCTAAACTTGATCCGGTGTTGTGAACAAATCCGCCAAGATTAATAAGCGCAAAAGTCACAAGAATCGTAAAACCAATGAGTACCTTCACTTTTCTTCTGCTTCCTTATTCCTTTTTTTAAATGCTTTTCTAAAAAGCAGATAAAAAGGAATATAAGTGGCAGCGATAAAGACCGCTAGAATCCACCATGTATTTTTATCTGAAGCATCCGATGCGCCTGCACAATATGGGCATGCCATTACTTCGGCAGCCATTAAGAATAAAACTATTGATAAATATTTTTTCATCTACAGTAAGTAAATAAACGTAAATACCAAGATCCAAACCAGATCAACAAAGTGCCAGAAGAGTCCTAGAACTTCTAATCTTTGGTAATTACCGTTATCGTATTTTCCTTTATAAGCATTTACATATTCACATGTTAGATAGATGACACCTGATAAAACGTGAAGACCGTGAAAACCGGTAACCATATAAAAAGTAGATCCAAAAAGGTTTTGGCCACCAATGAAGTGACTCAAAGAAAGTCCCTGATGAACAAGGTGCATGTACTCATAAGCTTGGACACCTAGAAAAATGGCTCCCCCTGAAATTGTGACTGCAAGCCACTTTAGCATTTTATCTCTTTGCTTTAGTCGGCATGAATCAATCGCAAGAACCATAGAAACCGAACTACAAATAAGAATAAAGGTTGCTCCTGCAGAAAGAGCAATTCCAAGATGATCTGCTGGTGTTGGCCATGTCTTCGAAGCTCTTAAAACTGCGTAGGCTAAGAGAAATCCTGAAAACGACATCGCGTCGGTCACAAGAAAAAGCCACATTGCGATTTTTCCCGGTGTTGCTTTCCCAAATTGTGGGTCTACATGATCCGGGTTTAAAAGTTTATATCCTGCTGCCATAAACTATTTCCTTATTTGTATTGGTAAGATCCCTTTTTTTGACCTAATTCAATAATATATTTCTTCATTGCTTCAATTTGTTTTTGAGGATCATCACCAAGCACACCTTCAACCGCTGACTCATCGCCATTTTCTCCCCAAAATTGTGGCATTGGAGTGTAACTCTGAATTCCAACAGGGTTAGCTAACCATTTCTTAACCCAACTTGGTCTTAGTCTTTCATGTGCAAAGTGAAGATTTGGTCCTTGAGCTTCTTCGTTATTGAAGCCACCTGTGTGACAAGTTACACAAGCTAACTCATTCCACATTTTAACAGCAGCTTCTCTTTCGCCCGCTTCCCAAGTTACTTTATCTGGTTTTTCATAGAAAACTCTTTGGTCAGCATCTTTCACGAAGTAATCAACCAGTTTATTTAACTCTCCCTCTGAGAAATTAAACGATGGCATTCTTACATTCATATAAGGTCTGATTGTTTTTACCTCTTTAAGAAAAGTATGAAGCCAATCAGCGTGTACTCTATGACCCTCTTTTACTAACCATGGAGGACCTGCGTTTAAGTCATCTCCGTAAACAGTTTTCGATAACCAACCACCTTGACCATCAATAGTGTGACAACCTTGGCAATTGTATTTATTAGCAACTTTTCTTCCTTGTTCAGCAATTAACTCACGTTCGTTGTAATTCTTTTTACCAGCCATGGGTACGTATTCTGAAACTTGTCCTAAAAGAAAAGTTGTCATTTCTTCAATCTCTGTATCATTGAGATAGAAGTTAGGCATTCTGTTGAGATCTTTAAATGGCTTAGGAACACCAATGTCCCACATCCTTGGATTCTTTAAGTGAGCTGTAAACCAGTCATGTCTTGTGTGACCCACTTGGTGCTGTTGACCGTAACCAAATTGATGAATTGGTTTACTTCCAACCTTTGTTAGGTCGGGTCCAATTGGTGGTCTATCAGATTTAAATCCTTCAATATCATGACAAGAATAACAACCATATTTACCGATCGAAATACGACCAAGCTCAATAGTTCTCTCTTCATCACTTAACTCTTCAACTTTAGCTTGAGCTGTTGCGATTGGAATAAAAGCTGAGTAATCAGCTACTAACAATTCATCACGAATTTTCTTATCCATTTCTTGGAACTTAAGATCGGCAAACTTTTTGCTTTTAGAATTTAATAGATAAGTAGCGATATCGTTTGCTTCTTGATCAGAAAGTCTGAACGAAGGCATCACTGTATCTGCTTGATAGTGAGAAGGTTTAATTAACCATGAAACAAGCCAGTCAGGATCAACTTTTGAACCTGTCCCTGTAAGGTAAGGCCCTCGTTTCGCATTCACATTACTATAAGGTTCATCAATTCCTTCAACACCGTGACAAGCGACACAACCAATCGTTTGAATAAGCTCTTTTCCTTTTTCAGCATTTCCTTTCGAGTACTTCTTAAATGGTTGGTAGTCCTTCGCCTTAGAAACAATGTACTCAGTCATTGCATTAACTTCTACAATGTTTTTCTTCATAAACTCTGGCTTACTATTATTAGACTGGCCGAAGAATGCTGGCATCCGAGACTTTGGATTGAATGTGTGCGGTGACCAAATCCAGTTCTTGATAAATTCTTTAGAAACTTTTGCATTAATTTTTAAGAGACTTGGCCCCGGTTTTTTCAGGTGTTCCCAACCTTCAATCTTATGGCATCCGTAACATCCATAAGACTGGACGAGTTCTTTTCCTCTATTCAGCTTGTCTCCCATAACAACTCTGGTTTCAGCATTGTGACATTTTGTACAAGAAGCATAAGAGTACTTACTTGGAAGCATTGTAATCGGAACTTTATGGGGCTCATGCCAGTGATATTTTTCTTCCCACTCTGCTTGTTGCTCTTCACTACTTGGCATGTGTGCAGGAGCATTGAAATCATTAACTCTATGCCCTTCCCCTCCATGACAAGTCGTACAACCAAACTTTTTAATCGGGTGAGCTGAGTTTGTTCCAACGGCTAAAGTATTAACTTTGGGATGAGTTCTATAAGGTTGCGGCTTATCTTCATACCCTGGTTGGTCAATAAACATATGGCACGTCGTACATCGATCAACTTTTTTGGTCTGAACGAAATATCGATCATCCGTTAAATTATCGAGAACAACCTGATGGATTTTTACAGTAGGATCTAGATAATCAATAAAAGGCGAGTTTCTTAAAAAGAAAATAGGGTCTCTTTTATTAAGTTTTTTCGCAGTAACAAGCCTGTCTTTAGTTCCTATGATTTTACTTTCTGCTTTTTTAAGCTCAGCAACTTCATTACGGATGGCTTTAATTTTATCATTTATTTCTGATTCTTTTTGCTGGAAAGTTTTTAGATCATCTTGCCCTTGAGCAAAAAGTTCTTTTTCTTTTTCCATTTTCTTTTTATAAGGCGCTGCCTTTTTTTCCTTCCCTTCCATGAGATAATGCTCATATTTAAACTGGTATTCCCCAGCGAGAGCACCGTGAGTTCCGTTCGTCATATTTTGAACGTAAATATCTTTTTGAACTTTTGAGAGCTCTTCTTTTAACTTTTCCAGCTCTCCAGATTTGGCTTCGACTTCTTTTTTTGCAACTTCAATTTCTTGGTTTATTTCATTGAGTTTTTCTTGATCAATACTTTTTTCTTCAGCGATGATTTTTTCTTTAAGAACTTGGTCCTTAACCTCAAAACCTTTTAACTGAACAGCCTTCCAAGGACGAATATAATCGTCTAAAACCATCCAAAGAGTTGTAAATAAGAACAGAACACCTAAGACAGCAAAAAGCTTATTTAAAAACTTTGTGTCGTAAGCCATTCCTGGTTCATGTTTATTTTTATCGTTATCACTCATCTCAACAGCCTCTTAGATATTGAACTCAAACTCAGGCATAAACACTAAGTACTTTAAGTTAATAAACCATCGTAAATACATTTTTATTGGCATCGTCATCATTGTAAGCATCAACATCACCATAATGCTGTAACGGATATAACCCATGCTCTTTAGATAACCGCCTAATTGCCCTCCATTAATCCACTTACCTAGCTTTCCTTTAAAGTTGAAAACTTTCTTCGTGAGATAATAAGGAGCAACTGCAAAATAAATGAGTGTTAAAGCAAGACCCAAAAACTCTCTTAGAAGGATGTTCTTTGGAAGAGGCATCCCTAGCCATTTAATCCAGAGAATCTCTGACAAGTTAATATTGTTAGCAGCAACAACTTTGTGGGCATCCCAATATTCAAACGGACCGTAATAAGACCAGTTAGGACCTCTTAAAAATGTTCCGATAATGATCAAAAAGATCCAAAGGACTAACCATCCAAACATAAAAGAAGAGATCGCAAATTTTCTCTCAGAAAATGTGTAATAACCATTCCCTTTTGGATTCATATCAATATAAGGAATGGCAATCAAACCAACGATAATAAGACCTGGGAGTAGAACCCCTGCCATCCAAGGATCAAAGTAAACCAGCATTTCTTGTAGACCAAGAAAGTACCAAGGAGCTTTCGCTGGGTTAGGTGCCCAAGTTGGGTTAGCTGGTTCTTCAAGAGGAGCTTTGAAAAGAATTGACCACACAACAAGAAAAGCAGTCCCGATAATAATCGTAAACATCTCCGTGTAGACAAGGTTAGGCCATGCCCAAACTTTTTCACGATTTTCAGGTGTTCCTTCTAGTGGAGGTTCACCTTTTTCAGTTCTTGCGTCGTTATTAACACCTTTATAAATTGCATACCAAGTTAGCCACCCCATCGAAATGAGAAGGATCGAGATAGGAATATTATCTGGCCAAGTAATAATGGCCCAGAAGTTTTTATCTTGAGCGGCCCACACAGTGAAAATAGCTGAACCCCCAAGGGCGATCCAGAAGAACTTCTTGGAACCAACAAACTTGATGTACTTAATAGAAAGTAAGAACAAGGCAATAACGATAGAGAAAGAATAAATAGGATCTGCAATTATATTAATTAACTCTTTCATGAACTTCCTCTTTAATCCCTACAATGGTGCAGAGATCCCTCCATCTTTTCTTACTCTCCAAAAGTGAACAGCAATAAGTCCTGCGACGACTACCGGAATAAACACGCAATGAAGGATGTAGAAACGAAGCAGAGCTGCTTCACCAACAAACCTACCTCCGAGTAACTGAAATCGAACGTCGTTTTTATCCGATACGAGTACGAAGTCACCGATCTTAGCTAAGTTTGCTCCCGGTCCCCCGTGACCTAGAAAAGGAGTTGCTTTAGCCATGTTCGATCCAACCGTAATCGCCCAAATTGCAAGCTGATCCCAAGGAAGAAGATAACCCGTAAATGAAAGAAGCATTGTAAGTACTAGAAGAATAACTCCAACACCCCAGTTAAATTCTCTTGGTGGTTTATAAGATCCCGTCATGAAAACACGGAACATATGAAGCCACACAGTGATAACCATTGCGTGCGCACCCCAACGGTGAAGTTCTCGCATAATCCCTAGAGGAACGTGTTCCCTAAGTGCAATGATATCGTTGTATGCATACTCCGCTGTTGGACGGTAATAAAACATTAATAAAATTCCAGTTACTGTAAGTGCAAGGAATACGAAGAAAGTTAATCCTCCCATACACCATGTATAACCTAGCTGGACCCCAGACTTTTTTAACTTAATTGGGTGAAGGTGAAGAAAAACGTTACCTGCAATAACAGAAGCTCTGTTTCTTGCGTTTGATGGTGGGCCATGTCTGAAGATAGATTTCCAAACTTGGGTGTTAGCGACTTTTTTTGCGAAACTCTCTTTTGCCATACCTAACCTAACTGTTCCTAGACGTTGATGTATGCATCAGGGTGTGTCCACTCACCCTTTTCATAACGATATATTTTTGTTTTATCGACAACGATTCTTCCTTGAGCGTCAAGGCCGACTTTGTATCTTTCTAGTGGTCTTGGAGCAGGTCCTTCAAAGTTAATACCATTGGCGTAGTAACCAGAACCGTGACAAGGACATTTGTATTTTCTCTCGGCCGGTAACCAAGTCGGAACACAACCTAAGTGAGTACAAATATTTGAAAGCGCTACAAGCTTTCCTTCATTTCTATAAATCCAAACTCCAAAAACATCTTTCCATCTTTCATCAACGCCATCGTTGAAATCATCTGGTCTTCCAGCAATAAAATCCATTGCAGGTTCAAAAACAACATTAGGGTATAAAAATCTAAAAATTAAACTGAGCATCCCACCAGTTGCAGCTGCAAAAGTGATCCAACCTACAGAGAGATAACTAAAAAATTCTCTTCGATTAATTGTTTGTCTTGTTGTTGCCATTGCCACTCACCTCTAAGGCTTTTTAAGGTCTCAAACTTCTCATCTCAAAACATGAGATTTGAATTTCGCATAGACCAATGTCGTTGCTGTAAACGGGGGTTTCAGTTGTCCACATTATCGTGTAATTTCAGGGCTTTTTCAACATTATAAGTAACTGTTTAGCCCTTGTTTGAACGACTAACCCCAAGTCCGATTGGGACAAAGATTCGATAAAATTTAGAACTTCATTATTCAAATTTTTTGATTTTTCGAGAGCCGTTAAAGCATTTAACTGCAGGGCTTGAACTTGTGATTCGTCGAGTTGTTCACTAGCTTTTAGCTCAAATATTTCTTTGACAACAGGCAGTGCGGAAAGTTCACCAAACGCAAGAGCTCCAGAAGCCGCACTATATCTAATTGCTGGGCTTGACGACTCCAGCAGGGTCAACATTTTTTGCTTAGCCTCAACCTGATTATGACTAATTAAAGCGAGAATGGCGACTTGCACCAAACCAGAGTCATCACTATCAAGCAATTTAATTACCGACTGAAAATCTATTCCATTAGAATTTTTTAAATTACCAATGGCAATGACAGAGCTAAATAAAATCTTTTCATCTGTTTCATTGAGCGCTTTATTAAAGACAACTGACCTTCCTGGATGATCAAGTGCGCCAAGCGTTAAGACAATGAAGTTTTTAGTTCGTGGATCAGGAGACTCTTCATAAACAGTTGTAAGCTGATCAACCAACCAAGGAACATCTTCCTCGGGGATTTGAGAACTCGAAATATATTTTGAAAGTTCGTAAGCTGCAACCCAGCGATTTCCAAAAGTTTTAGAATGAAGTTCTTCAACTAATCTTTTATACCCTGTATCAGAGCTTAGCATTTTCGTAATTGCCCAAATAATAAGGGCCCCACCTAATACAATTGCAATCGGAACGAGAATTCCCGAAACAGGTTTGTTATCTACGTTATTTTCTGCCATTCATTATTCCTATTATTGGCTGGATTATGGTAGAAGGGGTGACAGTAGTCAATTCAATAAGAAGTTTATTAATGGCCCACATACTAAGACTTTTATTAACTGTAATGCTTTTTGGCGTTCTCCTTATTATAGGTGCTGCTCATGGCTTCGTGAGCTTGGAATTTAGTCATATTGAAATGGCAATTCCTTCGATGATCTATCTTATTTTTGTTGAAGCTTTTGTGATGTTTTATTTTATTGGCGTTGCTCGACTTGTTGAGAATATTCATAACACCTTAACGACTCAAGACAAAAACCAACTTCGAGAACTCTTTGATGAAGCTCCTGAAGATATGGAACCTTATATTAAAAAGGTTAACCGCTACATTTATCAATCTAAACTTGCGAAGAGACAAACCATCCCTTGGACAGCACTTATTTTAACTCTTGGTTCGATTGGTTTTCTTTTAGGTGGCGCCCATCACACGGGATTGGTAAGAAAGATTGTTCACTCTGGAGTTATCTATGGCTTCAGTGCTGCTCTCTTAATTGGCTTTTATAGGCAATGGGTTCACTTAGGGAAAAATCACAAGCTACTGAGAGAGCTGAAACACGTTTTTTCTCTTCCTGACTCATCCATGTAATTCGGTCAAGAACTCGATTTCTCTTTAAAAAAAACCGATAATAAGTTCATGAAAATTTTCATCTTAATATTTCCAGTCACATTAATTGCTCAAGAAAAAGATTTTACAAAAGTTTATTCAAGCCTTAAAGAGGTAACCATTTTTGAAGATATGGCTGAAAGCTCTAAATTCAAAAGCTGTGCCAAGGGTGCAGATCTTCAAAAAGATGTTAATGATAAAAAGCTTGATGAAATTTCAGATTGCTTCTTAGGGGCCATTGGCAATGAAGAACTTTTAAAAATAGAGAAGGACTTAGGCTTAAAACAATTACAGTTTGTTGAAGAGAGAAAAGCACCTCTAATTAAAAAATACTTAAAAGACAGACTTATGAAAGGTCTTTATGGAGACTATGCTTTAAATCAAAGTCCCGAGATGAAACGTAAAAGCACTTATAAAACTGTTAAACAATCTGTTTTTTTACAACTTTATAAAAATTTTCTCGTTAATAGTATGTACATGGATCAAGCTCGTTTTTGTTTAAAAGAACAAGCTAATGGAGATGACTTAAAATCTGAAGCCCGCAAATATGTAAATGCACTCGAGAAACTCCAGAAAAAAAACTCACTAAAAGATCTTTGGCAAAATTGCCAAAGAACAATTGGGACAGCAAATTGTGCTGACCAATCAACTCAACTCACTTGGGACTCCGAAGAGTCAGAGAAATCTTTATGTGCTTTAAAACAAAGGCTGCGAGAGTATCGGGTCACAATTAATCAAGTTGAAGAAAATATCAAAGTAATCTCTAGTGCCAATAAAGGTGGTTATGATTTTGAAGTAGAAGGAGTGACTAGTTATACCGGTAAAAATAAAGGCGAAGAAGATATTAAAAATCTCTCTAGCTTAACTTCTTATGATGCTTACCAAGCCTTTCACCAAGAAAATCCTAAATATTTTGACGATCAAGTTGATGAATTCAACGAATTTTGCAAGAAACAGAATTTAGACCCTAAAGATTGCGCTAAAGAAGTCAATCAAAGAGACATGGAGAACTTCAACAAACTTAAACTCTCTGTTATGTCTGAATTCAATTTAAAAAAGAAGAAGTTAGAAAATTTAAACGAACAAGAACTTTTAAACTCACTTGAAGTAAAACTCCTTACTGAAAAAGAGAAAGAACACCTCGCGAGCTTAAAGGATGAAGTAAAAATCAGAGAACAACTTGATCAGATGCTTGAAAATTATAAAATTGCCCTTGTGCATGAACTGAACGATAAACTAAAAGCAAAAATGGCAAGCAATCAACAATTATCTGGGGATAATGCCGTTGATGAGATCCGTTTTGGTCTTGAAAACGAAAAAGACACCATGATGGGTATTATTCAATTTCAAAACACCGTTCTCCAATATATGACATTCGCTGAACGGACTCAAAGCGCCGATACCAAAGAAGAGCAAGACCAAGAAGAAGTTAAAGTTGTTGGTGCCTACACTCTGCCCATCAGCCAAGAACTTGAAGATATCGAAAAATTTCTAAGTGATGATGACGCTCAAAAATGGGTAAAAAACGAAATGGGAGAATTTAAAGCTAAGGATGCTGAAGTACAGGCTCCGAGCGAAGAGTTTTATGAAAGCCTGCTCTCTCCACCTAGATAGACTTAATCCAGATAAAAACTTTTTCATAACCCTCGGGCATTTCTTCTGAGTTTGTTTTACTCACATAAAGTCTGGAAGATTCATCAAGGGCAACAACTTCTTCCAAAAAATCATTGAGCTCAACCTCTTTAACATAAAGATTGAAATAACTACCCCCAGGAATTTCCTGGCCAAGAGCAACTTTACCAAATCCTTTAATCTTATAACGAAAAGTGATGTCTTTTATTTTTTGTTTGAGGTTATTCATTTCAACAGAATTCAAAATAACTCGATAGGTTTTCCTTCGACCATAAATCTTATCCCTAAAACCACCTTTTTTGATTTCTTCGTAACGGGACTTCTCTTGAGAAACATATTTTAAGTCCTTAGGAATATTATCACTCGTTAAGACGTAAACTTCCGACTCAGGATCCTCTCTTTTTTCTTGAATAAAAGGAGTAGTCTTACTTTCAACCTTTTCCAGTTTCTCCATCTCATTTGAAGCCAAGTTTATTTGGGTTGGTTGATTAGTATTCTCTTTGTAGGCCAAATCTTTATCTAGCCAAAAGAAGTTGGGTTCATAAATCTCAATTTTATTTGCCAAATAACTATTGTAAATTTTATTTCCAACTTTAAAGACTGCTAAAGCTAACCCAATTGAGATAAAGATAAAGAAGAACTCATATGATAAACTCTTTAAAAGATTTTTAGATTTTAATTCTTTCTTTTTACCAATTGATTTATTTAACGTATGAAGTTTATCAAGACACTTTTTCCATTCGGGATAAAACGTAAAATCTAGCGAACTATAGACCGGGTGGCGCTTACAAGATTCTTTTAAAAGAAAGAAATCTTCTTCATTAAAACATATCTGTTTAATTTTAAGTTCTGGATGTGAATAAATATAATCTTCAGTTAATAAATCTTTTTTAAACTTTAAATTTAACTCTGAAAAGTGATCATAGATTGCCGTAAGAAAAATAGAAAGATCTAACTCGAACTGGTTTACCACCTCAAGAATTGGAACATTTCTAAAGACACATTGGTAGAGGCCGTATTTATCTAGGAACCAATCAAACCAGCGGCGAAGTGGTTCATTAAATAAGAAATTGATACTATTTTTCTTAAATCGGTAATCTTCGATTGTCTGGGTTCCTGAAAGGAATAATAGATAAAACTTCTCAAGTTCTTGTTGTACTCGAGCATCCCACTTTTCAGTGAAATCTTTTAGATTCAACCAGTTAGTAAAATCTTCGAAATCCTGCCCTGTAAAGAGTTCCGACTTCCCTTGTTCCATCCTTGCCCTCTTGTACCCACCGCAGCAGACCCCTTAAAATAGAGAGAGTGCTTTGGTAGGCAAAAATATAACTCATTTTAATAAGAGCTATACGAAAGCGAAAGGTTTAAACAATGTCTGTAGACAGATCAAGCATGAGACAGAACCAAGTAAGGTCAGAATTGGCACGGTCACACGCACGTGAAGTTAGCAAAGAGAAGCAAACACACCAAAAATACATTGAACAAATCAAGCTAAAACACGAAAGAGAAGCTGAAGAGCTAAAACAGGATTATAGAATTCAACTTAGTCGTGAAAAAACTGATGGTGAACTAAAACTCGAGAAACTAAGAGAACGTTATCAACAACTTCTCAAATCAGAAGAACATAGATATGCCGAAGAACTTAACGAATTAAAGGCAAGAAACGAGTCTGTTTATAATGAACTCCGTGAAAAACATGCTATGCAAGTCGAAAAAGAAAATCAGAGACAAGATCAATACCTAAGAGATCTTCAAGCTAGAATAGAACGTGAAGAACGCAGACACGGTTAAGAGGTAGTTAGTGAAAAAAAATGAAAATGACATCTTTATTGATGGAAAAAATCAAGCCATTCAAATTCTTCAGGGCCTTACTCAAGAAGAGAGAAATAGACTTTTAGGTCTTCTAAGAACGAAAAACCCATTAATCGCTCAAGAATTAGAATCAAGAAGTCATTCTTTTATGGATCTTCTTGCTAGCGATAATGAGTCTCTTAAAATTATTTTTGAATATGTAAGTGCTCCTGTTATAGGAATTGCAATTTCAAATATCCCGACAGAAGAGCAGAGAAGAATTTTAAAGTTGTTAAATAGAGATAAAGCTGAGACAGCCTTTAAGGTCTTTAGATCTAGGAGATCTACAAACCAAGAGACAGAAAAAGCTCAGAACAAAATATCTAATGTAGCCGCTGAACTTGCTGATCGTGGTCTGGTTATTCTTTAATAGCCAAAACCGATCCATGAACCAAACCCTTTGTTGAGGTAATTACTTCCTCGGTCTCAAGTATATCCATTAATGTTGCCATTATACTTGTCCCATATGCGACTATCCCAGCTCTTTTTCCAATGAATGGAAATTGATCCAAAATTTCTTCAACACTCATATGACTTAATTTAAGAGCTATCTCTTTTACATCATTCAGGCTTAAAATGACTCCATCAACTTTATTTTCATCAAATTCTTTGAGGCCTAACTTCATCGCAGTAATAGAGGTCATTGTTCCGGAGATACCAAGTATTTTATTTGTTTTATATGGTGCTAAATTGAAATCTTTTAAAAATTGATTCGCGGAAATTCCTTTCTCATCCTTAAGTACTTTCAATCGTACTGATCCCAATGGAAGACTTATTGTCTTAAGGATCTCAAAAGGTTCTGTTTTAAATAAAGTTATCTCAGTAGAAGCCCCACCAATATCAATTATCGTATCCGCCCCTAATTCGCTTCCACTCATAACGACTCCAAGAGTGCTAAGATGAGCCTCTTCTTCTCCTGATATAATTTTAACAGGTAAGCTAAAATTATTTAAAACTTTTTTATAAAATTCTGCTGAGTTCTTTGCCTTTCGAGAGGCTTCGGTAGCCGTTGCTCTAATTCTTGATTGATCCACAGAGTAGATCTGACAGGCATCTAAGCATGATTTTAAAGCCTCAAGAGTATCCTTCATGGATTCTTCATCAAAGTTTCCATCTTTAGAAACACCTCTCCCTAAACCCGTTACATACTGTTCGCGAAACAACTGCTTCCCAGTGTTATCAACGATAAGAAATTGAACGCTGTTAGAACCGATATCAATTGCTGCTTTATTCATTGAATTATTTTGAACTCATTTGATTTTTCAAGCTTTAAGGTAACCTCATCACTTCCGAACTTATTGAGTAAATATTTTTTTAGTTTGCTAGATGGTCTCTCAAACATTGTACTTAATGAATAATTTGTTGAATTGGTCGTGAGGTTCAATTGGCCCTGACGTTTATAACGTTTCTTTTCAGTCGGTTCAAAGACCCAATCAATGTTTATCTGTTTATCGACAACTGTTCCTAGCAGATTCAATTTCTTAAAACCCTTGTCCCAAAGAAACTGTGACGATGATTTTTCTTTTGAATCAACTATCGTTTCATTCATCAAACTCATTAAGTTTGACCATTCGAACTCGCCCTTTCTTAATTTTATATCAAAAACTTTTTTAAAAGCTTCCCCTTCTTTAAACTGGGAAACTCTTCCTCGTGTTACTTCACCTGTTAAGTAAAGATCTTCAAAATCAATAAATGTTTTTAAAAGTTTTGCAGAAGATTTTCTTAATTCGATATTGTACTCAGAAACTTTTTCTGGGTGATGATAAAGATAGCTTCCTTTGGCTTTTAGATTTTTTCCATCCTTTACCATAATATTTTCAAATGTGAGGCCATCAGAAGAAGCCAACCCTCTCGCTCTAAAAGTATAGTTATCCTTATCAAGGTCAATTTTTTTAACACTTAATTCTATTGGAAAACTAAGTCCAGGCTTGAGGTCTATCGCTCCATATAAATCGGCTAATAAGTTTTCAAAATTATAGAGTGATAAACGGTTATTATACACCAAGTACTCTTTCTCAAATTTAATGTTCAAAAGATTCTCTGGTTCAAATAAAAAATCATTTGTTTGAAAAGAAAGTAAAAAACCTTCTTCATCGATAAACTTCACGTCCCAGGAGTATTTGGCTTGTTTTGATTTTTCTTTTTTATGTTCTAACTGGATACAATCACCCAACGCCGTATAATTAGAATCCCAACTATCCTTTCTGTACTCATAAGTAAGAACTCCATCTAGATTTGTGTTTTTTGATTTCAAACAGTTGAAATACCTATCGACTTGAAGCTGGTCTCTAATCAATTTCTCAGAAGTAACAAAGTTTTCAAAACTTATTTTTAATGTTTCTGAATCCGCCAATAGGTTAATCTCTCCTTTGGCAGTATCGCTAATTCCTGAGAGCTTAAAGGCATAAGTACTTGGAGATGCCTTGTTTACAACCTTAAAAGCAACGTCATTAAGATATTGCTTTTCATCTGAAAAACCCAAAAGTTTTAAATAAGCTTCAATCTTAATATTTCTTGTTTCTAGAAAGTTACCAAGATCAACTTCACCGTACAAACGATAACTTCCCTCACCAAACCCCCCATCAAACTCAAAAGCTGTATAGTGAGACATATTAAGGTTTTTAAAGAATACTCTCTGAAACACATGGGTGTTTCCTGTTTCAATAATATTTAATGAAAGATCTTGTGCCCTAAAAGAAAACTTATTTCGATCAATTAACTGAGGCAAATCAAGTTCAATAGTTTTTTCATGACTTTTTGAGCTAAAAAAAATGTTTTTTAGATCTTCTTGCTTCTTAAAATCGATCTTTAAACCAATTGTTTTAACCCTTAACTCTCTGTTTCCTAAAAAAGCACCTACCGGAATATCCAAAACAAGCTTTGGTGCTAACAGGAGACTCGTTTTAGTTTTTCTATCTTTTATGGAAAAGTTACTCATCTCGTAACGAAGCTTATTTGAAACTTTAAACTTTATTTCAGAAACTTCAATAATATAACTTGGAAAGTTCTTATTAAAATAATAACTCATTTTTTCAAAAAACTTTGCTTCATTGAATTGAGAGATTATCCAAGCATAAAACGAGCCTAAAAAAAGAATTCCAAAGGCTGTAAAAAAGCTAGCAAGTGTAAACGTTTTTTTATTCATAGATTTAATAATTTTTTAACCAATTCAGTTGTGATTTTAGGATTACCTTGCCCTTTCGTTTTTTTCATAACCTGACCAACAAAAAATCCCATGACTCGATCACGCCCTCCCTTAAGTTCTTCAACTTCTTTCGGATGGCTAGCAATGAGCTCTTTTACAATTGACTCTAACTCAGATGAGTCATTGTTTTGTTTAAGCCCTTTACCTTCGATGATATCAGCAGCCGACTTCCCTGAGTCAAACATTTCAAGTAAGACATCTTTACCAACCTTTCCAGAAATTTCCTCTCTGTCTACAAAGCCGATCAGCTCCACTAATCTTTTAGGAACAATATTTTTCAACTCATCAAATTCAATATTGGCTTCGTTAACCAAACCTAGTAGATCACCGAGTACCCAGTTAGCAACCTTCTTATTATCGCCAGCATAATGCTTACAGCACTCTTCAAAATAAT
>JAUHYH010000019.1 GCA_030426585.1 Bacteriovoracia bacterium | reverse complement strand
AGCAGGATCTGATGAGATTTGGGATCAAGCCGAGTCAGCCCTTGAAGCGGCTCTAAAGGCCAGTGGTCATGAGTTTGGTATCAATGAAGGCGATGGCGCTTTTTATGGTCCTAAGATTGATATTGAAATAGCTGATGCCCTTAACCGTTACCACCAACTTGGGACAATTCAATTAGACTTCGTTCTTCCAGAAAGATTTGACTTGAAATATACCGATGCCGATGGTGAAGACAAAAGACCAGTGGTTATTCACCGTGCTCTACTAGGATCACTTGAAAGATTCCTTGGGGTTTATATTGAACATACCGGTGGAGTTTTTCCATTTTGGTTATCACCAGAACAAATTAGAATTATCCCAGTCAACCTCGATGCTCATGGTGCCTTCTGTGATGAAATTGCTGTAGAGATGAAAAAACTTGGCTTAAGAGTTCACGTCGATAAAAGAAATGAAACGATGGGGCTTAAAACTCGTCAAACCCAAAAGGCAAAGGTTCCTTTCATGATCGTTATCGGTGATAATGAAATGAACGATAAGACTTTAAGTCTTAGAAAATATGGCGAGCAAAAGACCGAATCTTTTGCGATTGCTGATGCTTTAAAAATGTTCAGTGATCTTGAAGCTGAGTTCACGCCAGAAAAACTTAGGGATAAGTATTAATGAAAAACGTTCTTTTGGTTTATGGAGGAGATGGAAACGAACACGCAATCTCTATCCGCTCCAAAGAATACCTTGCCGAGCAACTCCGAAACACAGGAAGGGCTAATGTTATTGAAGTCGAAATAAAAGATCGGCTCTGGCATTGTAATGGTAACGTTGTCAGCTTAGGTCCTGATCACAAAATTGGTAATGAGAAGATTGATTTCGTTGTTCCGTGTATCCACGGTTTTCCAGGAGAGACAGGAGAGCTTCCAGGATACTTAGACATGATTGGTTTAAAGTACCTAGGTAATAACGCAGAAAAGAGTAACCTTTGTTTTAATAAACTTACTACCAAATTGTGGCTCGATAAGATTGGAATCCCTACCACTCCCTATATTTATCTTACAAATACAGATCAAATTGATGAACCCACGCTTGATAAGTTTTGGGAAAAACATTTAAACCTCTTTGTTAAAGCGAGCTCAGAGGGGTCATCTGTCGGGTGTTACCCTGTAACCAAAAAAGATGAGCTTATCCCTGCAATCAAGAATGCTTTTAAATATTCAGACCAAGTCTTAATTGAAAAGTTTGTTTACGGACGTGAGTTAGAGGTTGCTGCTTATGAACTTGATGGCCAAGTCTATGCAACTCACCCTGGTGAAATCATCTGCCCAAGTAGTTTCTATAGCTACCAAGAGAAGTACGATGATAGTTCTAAAACCAAGATTAATGTCCATGCCTTAAATCTTTCTGAAGAAACTGTAAAAATCATTGAGGATTTTAGCCTTAGAGCATTCAAAGGCTTAGGCCTTCGTCATCTTTCTCGAATCGATTTTATGGAAGACAAAGAAGGCGATCTTTATATCAATGAGATTAATACCTTTCCAGGAATGACAAGTATTTCGCTCTTCCCTCAAATGCTTGAAGCTAACGGACATAAGTTTAGTGATTTCCTCGGTCAATTCCTTTAGGCATTAATTGCTCCCATCATTCAAGTCCTGAAAATGACTCAGCTTCAAGCCGATTAGGCTATTATGTACGCGCATCAACTGCCTTTTCAATTATGTGAAAGGTCTACGAGAGAACTGCTTGTTTTAGACTTTCCGGAAGAAGATATCTACGTTTTTCGTAAGAATCAGTTCTCTGTGATTTTTAATCACCATCAAAAAATAACAAAGGAAGAAATCAGAAATCTTATTATCGATGGGATTTCTACTGTGTTTGTGTCTGTTATAGACAATGAACGAATAGAAGAAAACCTGCTCGACCGGTTAAGACAAAATGCACGGTCACTTTCTGTCGGAGGAAACCCTTTAAAGAGCTCTCTTCAGCATGTCTCATTAATGACGATGAATATGCAAAACCTTTACGACTCTCCTCTCAATGATGAAATTTTAAAACTTCTTTACCAAAGTTCTGGTAATCTTGTTGGTTTCACGAGTGATCATAAAAATGTAGTGAATAAACTGTATCACCGAATGCAAAGCGAACCCTTTCACTACTCTCGTTTGCAACCTATGCTTTCATCAGTCATGCTCTTGGGATTTATGCATTATTTAAAAACTTTTTCTGCAAGAGAAACAGAGAGTTTATTTATAACGAGTTACTTAAAAGACCTTGGGATGTGTTACGTACAACAAGATTCACTTGATAAAGATGAACTTGATCAACATGATAAGAAAGCGTTAAAAGTTCATCCTTACAACACTTTACTTCTTATAGAGAACAGATTGCCGATCAATAAATCTCAACTTGAAATTATTACACACCACCATTTCTTAAATGATAAAATCACTCAGATTAAAAGTGGTGATAAGGTGACACTAGATGATTCTATTGCTTATGGATTAGAGACTTACCTCGTAGCAGTCTTTGATGTCCTTACAGCGATGATTAGTGACCGACCTTATCGAAAGGGTATGCCTCTTTTCGAAGCTCTCGATCTTATTAGGGCCGTTATGGCCGAGCGCTATCCCCTAGAATTCAAAGCCTTAGTCCATTATCTTAAAAACTTTTTCAAAGATTGATTTTTTCTTTTCAATCCTGATTTTAATTTCCTATCATATTCTTAGGAGGGCTTTTAAAGTTTCACAACTTTGAGAGCAGACATTCAGTTTTTCGTATTCTAGGAGGGAATATGGCATCATCACAGCAAGAACAATCACCATTAACAGGCGTCCTCGAAGAAGATACAGTATTCGTTGATTTCGGTGAGCATGAAGGAAGATCAGTTTTTGAAATTCAATGTGAATTTCCAAAGTACTACAACTTTCTTATGGATCAAAAAGACAAAGGGAATTTTTACATCAGAAGAAGTAAGGATAAAATCTTTCGTCTTTATGTTCAGGAAACTCCGCTTAATTAATATATTTAAAATAGTCCCACCTCGTGGGACTATTTCCTAAAGAAAGTATAAGCTTTTCCAGCTTGGTATAAAGTCATATTTTCAGGATCTATAAAATTGATAATAAGATTATTATTAACATAGGACCCGATTTTATTTTCCGAATAAGTATCAACTCTAAAGCTTCCCTGACCAGTTGCTTGGACCTTGAGTAAACCTTTTTCTATAAAAATTTTAATATCAAGAGGAAGATCCTCTGATTCATACTCGCCGAGGTATTTTCGATAAGTCTTAATAGGTATTTCTTTAATTACTGGAAATTGTGGAAGATCTATTTTGTAACCAGCATACGCATCAAGTACCGCCAGGGAAATATCATTTAAATACATGTCATAGGCATTAGAGAAGTTTACAAAAAGCAAATCAAGCTCTTCAAAATAAACGACATTACTGGCAAATCTTCCGTAATGAAGTCCGTTATGTCCTAGACCTTTGTAATCCCTGTAATAAGAAGGGAATATACCAAGACCGTAATCATCGATCATCGTTAGCATTTTATCCAAACTTTCTGGTTTCAAGAATTCACTTTTTAAAACTGCTCGAAAAAAAAGCTTTAAATCATCAGCACTTGAAACTAAACTTCCCGCTCCTAGTCCTATCGACTCATGCTTAGTTTCTAAGCTTTTCCATTCTGAAGTCGTTAAACGAGTATAACTTTTTAGTTCTAAAGCATTTGGCTGAGATGAAGAGTAGACATAAGTATCTTTTAGTCCAAGAGGCTTTGTTATGTATTTTTTTAGAGCATCGTTAAAATTAAGTTTTGTTATTTTTTCAATTATATAAGATAAAATGAGATAGCCGGAATTCGAATACTCAAACTTTGAACCCGGTACAAATCTCAAGTTATGTTTTTTTATGTCATTTAAAAATTGATTCTCGCTATAAGTCTGAGAAAGGTTTTTTGAAAATCTAGGGAACAAGTAATAGTTTACTAAGCCTGATCGATGGCGAAGAAGTTGTTCAATTGTGATCCCTTTAAATTTTCTAACTTTGGGGTAAAAAACTTCAAGTTGAGTTTCGTATGTTAACTCTCCGCTTTCAATTAGCTTAATTATTAAAACAGCTGTAAATATTTTAGAGATAGAGGCAATTTTAAATCTCGTCTTATTTTTTTGAGAAAATTTTCCATATCTCCGAGAGTAGACCTTATTGTCTCCCTCGTAGAGAGTCACTTCTCCAGAAGCTCGGTCATATTTAGTGACATGATCCAAGTATCTATCAACTTGACCTTGCCAGTTATCTGCAGGAACAGTCGTTGAACAAGATATGAAGAAAATTAAAACGAAAATTTTCATTTTTTCAAACGATTCGCAAAATCATTAAAATCTACGACAAGTTCTTCGAGCATCGCTCGGAGCTTGTCATCAGTGATCTGAGTTTTATCTTCCGAAAGCTTTTTTGAAACATTGGGAAACATTACCTTCTTTCCAAAAAGATGAGCTTTACGATATTGAAGAATCATTGAAAGCTGTTCAATAGAACGAAGAGCTCCAAAATACCCATCAGCAACACCGATAAAAGCTGTTGGCATTTCCAAGAGAGACTCTGGGAACTTCAAAATATCGATAAAGTATTTCAAGACACCTGGGAAAGACCCGTTGTACTCGGGAGTAACAATGAGAATGCCATCACAATTAAGAACCATCTCTTGGAAAGGTTTAAACTCAGGCGGGGCATTCCAATAAACATCTTTATGGAAAAGACCATCGGGCAATTCTCTAAGATCAAGCAGTTGGTACTCAATCCCCTTCTCTTTCATCATTCCACAAGTGATATCCGTAATCACTTTTGTCATGGCATTTTTTCTATTAGTCCCTGAGATAATTGTTATCATGATTCTTCCTTTCTTTAATAGCCTTCAAATTCTTTATCATACCGATACGGCCTGGTCTTTCAAGCGCCGTTCCTCTAAACATTCTTTTATAGGCCCTATTAGACATCCGAGTTAAATCTTCTAAGATTTGTTCATTATCTCTTTCAAGAAAATAATCATAGACCAGACCTTTATTGACCTGGGATTCAACCTTCTCTAGAGGTTTATGATTCCACGGGCAGACATCTTGGCAGATATCACAACCAAAATAGTACTCTTCTTTAAACCCTTCAGGTGCTTCTTCCTCTTTAAAGGTTTCAATCGTAAAAGTTGAGATACACTTATTGGCCACTAAAGTTCTTTCAGTAGTAATCGCATCCGTCGGACAAGCTTCAAGACAACGAGTACAAGTTCCACAATGATCTGATTCAATTGATCTTGGTTCTATCTCTAATTTTTTGGGAACAAGGATAGAAGCGATGAGAAAATAGCTCCCTTCTTTAGGATGAATCAGCATGGAGTTTTTACCAAACCAACCTAAGCCAGCACGATGAGCAAGATCTCTTTCTAAAACAGGTTCTATATCGATACTAAAGCGGACGTTTTCTAAGTTTAACTCAGAGGCAATCTTCATAAGTCTTTCTTTGAGAACATAATGGTAATCGTGTCCCTCAAATCCCAAAGCATAACCTGCAATTCGCTGGTCTTTTTGTTTACTTAACCACTTTTTTTCTTTTTTATAATCAAAGAGAAAGACCAAAGCGCTTTCAAATTCAGGAAAGAGGTTTTTTAAGTTCGCTCTTTTCTCTCCTCGATCATCCGCTAAATAATTAAGTTTTCCGTGAAGGTTTTGGTTTAACCAATTCTGGTAGTTGGGATAGCTTAAGGGCTTGGATTGTTCCGTATAGCCCCAATCAACGATGCCTAAATCGAGTAATAAACTTTCTGAGATCACGCCTCACAAATAACATAATTTGAGGGTAAGGGGCCTTGCGCGAGGCAAAGGCCTATGAATCCTGAACGATTTCCACTCTGATCGTGTTAGCAGTCCCATCTTTAAAGAAAAGACCTCCACCGTGAGTGATAACAATCTTATCGCCTTTTACAAGCTTTGCTTCGTCCTTAAGCCTTGTGATGATTTCTGTCTCCATCTCAAGCATTTCTTTTCCATGGTCTCGAAGCACATGGTATGGGGTAATTCCCCAGTACAGACACATCCGACGAATGGCCCTAAGTGAAGGCGTGACTCCAAGGACCGGTCTTTTTGGACGGAATCGAGTCATTTGAAGACAAGAGTTTCCACTTTCAGTAAATGAGAGGATACAACGAGCGTTATTCTTTTCAGCAATCAAAGAAGCTGCGACTTGAATACTTGATGAAACCCCTGAAAGGTTCATATATCTTAATAATGGACGCTCTTTTGGATGCTTCTCAGCTTCATGAACAATCTGGTCCATCATTTGAACAGTTTCTACGGGGTATTTCCCTGCGGCCGTCTCTCCACTTAACATAACCGCATCTGTTCCATCCCAAATGGCATTGGCCACATCACTGGCCTCTGCTCGCGTTGGTCTTGAGTGCTCTTGCATGCTTTCAAGCATCTGAGTTGCCGTGATAACAGGAACCCCTGCACTATTACATTTAGCAATCAATTCTTTTTGAACTTGAGGAACAAGATGATTCCCAAGCTCAACCCCCATGTCCCCTCTTGCAATCATGATAACGTCTGTCACATCAATGATGGCATCAATATTTTCGATTGCTTCTGGCTTTTCAATCTTTGCGACAATAGGAACATATTCCTTTTGCTTATGGATAAGATTTTTAACTTTTTGAATGTCTTCAGCCGTTCTTACAAAGCTGATCGCCACATAGTCGACTTCATATTTTAATCCAAAGAGTAAATCCTCTTCATCTTTATCAGTTAAACTTGGTGCAGAGACATTGATATCAGGAAGGTTAATGCCTTTATTCGATTTGAGAGTCCCTCCTTCAATAATTTCTATTTCAAGAGAGTTACTATCTTTTTTGAGAACCTTTGCTTCTAAGAGACCATCATCAAAAAGAATCCTAGCACCAGCGACGGCATCAGGAACAATATTCTCATAAGTCGTCGGGATAACCTTTCCTTCTTTGGGAAGATCTCTTTCATAGCCAAGTAACCATCTCTCACCTTTTTTTAATTGGAGAGGCTCCTTAAGCTTCGAAACTCTAATTTTAGGACCTTGGAGGTCACAAAGAATGGCAACTTCTCGATTACATCTTTTCGAAGCGGCCCGAACGTTTTCAATCATCTTTTTATGCTGTTCATGAGTTCCGTGACTCATATTCAAACGTGCGACGTTCATTCCTGAACGGATGAGTTGCTCTAGAATTTCAATAGAATCAGTGGATGGACCGAGCGTTCCTACAATTTTAGCTCTTCTCTTTGTTATCATTGCTCGTCACCCCTTAGGTGGCCTTAGATCGTTCCTCTCGGATAAAGGCCCTAAAATTCGCCACTTCCTGGCTGTGGTTCTTCTTTAACTCTTGAATTACATTTTCATAATGAGTTATAAGCCTTTCTTTACGACTTTCAAAGTCTGATTTCATTCGATCTTGCTGCATTTTATTTTGACGACGCTCAGCTTGAATGTCCTTTTTAGCCTTATTCCCTTGAAGGCGTAGCCTCGTTTCGTATTCTGAGGTCAATTCATTAATCTTACGCTCAGTTTCAATCCCCTGTTCCGTCATTTTTTGGCTATAATCCCGACGGACGGCCTGCATTTCAGAAAGGAGTTGATTTTCTCGAATATGAAGGTCTTGTCTGTGTTCCTGATCTTTTGAACTTAATTGATCTTCGTGGAACTCTTTCTGAGCTATAATCTCTGCTGACTTATCTTTTTGAAGTCTTTCAAAATTCGCACGGTAATTACTTTGAATTCGGTCTTTACTATTTTCTAACTGGCTAACTTGAGCTTCATAACCACGCTTTTGCGACTGCATTTGAAATTGTTGATCAGTCCTAAGGTCATGCTCTCGACCATAGCTATCTCTCATCAGCTTTCTTGAGAATAGACGTTTATCTTGAATATCATCTGCTCTGATACCTTCGATGTTTTCAGCATATCGCATTTCCATATCATCAATACGATGAGCATGCTGCTTCGTCAGTGAGTCTTTCTCACTAGTTTGTCTTCTCCGTAGCTTGGTAATTTCATTATGCTGAGAGTTTTCTAGATTTTTGATAAGGTTATCGTAATCATCTTTCAGGTTTGTATTCTTACTTCTTTCACGTGCGAGATTTGAAGAATTTCTCATCGCAAGTTCACGACGAAGGTTTGCCTCTTTTTGAGTCTGTTCAAGTTTTTGAAAATCTTGATCGACTAGAGTTTGTTGCTCCCTATCAGCCACTTGATTCTTTAAATTCTGAAAAGATTGCTCATTATGTTTTCTGATACGATCGAGTCGGTCTCGATAACGCATTCTCTCTTTGATGATGTTGTCATCATATTGATTTTTTAATCGATTAACTTCATTTCTCTTATCACCAAAAGTATCACTCAAGGCTAATTTCTTTTCATAGTGAACTTTCTGCTTTCCTAATTCTTGACTATGATTTCTCTCTGTATTCGCTTGAGTTTTAGAGAACCGTTCCCTTTGATTTTCATTAATTTGTCTAAAGTTCTTTACAACATTCTCTGTATTTTCAGTATATTTATTTCTGAGAGTTTCTAGATTGTCATAATAAGCTTTTCGAGAAGCATCCAAGTTTGATTTAGCACTTTCACTCAAGGTAGAAACCTGGCGACCAGCTTCCATTCTGAGTTTGGCTCTTTTCTCTGCTTCATCTTTAGTAAGCTCTCTCATTTTCCTTTGATGAAGTCTTTGATCTGCTCTTTTTTCATTGAGGTAATAATCTTTTAACTCGTCGGCTTTACTATTATAATTCTCGGTAAGCTTTCCAACCTTTTCATCAGTTCTTTCGATAAGGTTGCTCATATTTTCTTTTTGATTTTTCTCTCTCTCATTGCTCATCTTTCGATACATATCATCTCTATCTTCGATGTTGTCTTGAAATTGATGATTGAGAGAACTGAGCTTATCTCTGTATTCCGTTTGCTGTTCTTGAGTTCGACGAGAGAAATCTCGTTTTACATCGGATAGGCTCTTTCTAAGAACCTCTTTTTTATCTTCTAATTCATTTTTAACATATTCAGAAATTTCATCTTCACGCTCAGCATATCTTTTTTCAAGATTTTCAATATCACCATCATAAGCTTTCCTCTTTTGCTTAATGACGTGCTCATGCTGCTCTCTAAGATTATTAACTTCTCTTTTTTGAGACTCTTTTAAGTTTTCCAAAGAGTCGTAGAACCTAGCGCGTTCACTGTTCAATGATTTTGCGTAATCGACTCGATCCATGAATCAATAAACCCCCGAAATTTCATGTTTTCCCAAAGCGGGAAACTATACTCAAGTATACCATGACGCAGTACAGGGAGCCGAGAAGGAAAATTATCCCTCTCGGATATTTGATCTAGTTGGTTATAGAGATTCGTTTATGACTTCTTCAAAAACATCAAGAGGCTGAGCGCCTGTAATGATCTTACCGTTGACAAAAAAGGTCGGAGTTGAGCGAATTCCAAGCGCTGTCCCCTCTTCGATGTCTTTATTTACTTGAGCTTCGTACTTCTTGCTCTCAAGACATGCTGTAAACTTCGCTTCATCTATCCCCAAAGGTTTCGCATAAAGCTTTAACTTATCATCCGAAAGAAAGCGCTGATTCTCGAAAACCTTTTCATGAAAATCCCAAAACTTATCACTTTTCTGCTCATGGACACACATCGCTGCAAGACTCGCTTTTCTTGCATCAGGGTGATTAGGGAGTGGGAAGTTCTTATAAACGACTTTTACTTTACCTTTAAATTTCTTTTTTATTTCCTTAATCGTTGGAACCGCTTGAGCACAGTGCGGACACTGATAATCAGAGTATTCATAGATCGTCACAGGAGCGTTTTCGTCACCATAAACAGGAGAATTTCCAATTGCTGGCATTGTAAACTGAGGTCTTGCGGGCTTTTGAAAATAAACCTCGACTGGTTTTCCGACTTTTTTTCCAAGCCATTCGTCGATGAGATCTTTTTCTTTTTGGCTAACAAGATAAGACTTAATCTGTTGCTTGAATTGATCATTAATATGGTTTCCTGGAATTTTTTGTTCTTTTACAAAATCATCGATTTCTTTTTGAGAAACCGTTGCTTTATTTACAACATTTCTTTGAAGGTACTCTTCAACAGAAAGCCCCTTACCTTGAGGATCTGCTGCAACAATTTTTTCAATTAAGAGTTGTTTTAATTTAGATTCTTTCATACGAAAAATATTTTTTTCTTTCTCGTAAATCTCAAGGATAAGCTCTTTTTCAATTTCAGCATTAGAAACTTCAATATCACCAGCCTTTGCTGCTAGCCCAGGCTTTCCTCCCGTTTTATAAACATAAGAAACTTTAGAGTGTGAGTCAGAGCAAGAATAACTTCCAAGCCCAAGTAGAAATAATAGGATAAAACGGATCATGAATACTCCTTTTCAATTTTTTAAAATGATAACTCCCCTACCGGCAATTGACCATGACCAGAACCAAGTCATCAACTCGGTAAATTGATTATATTTATCTATGTCTTTTGAAAGATTTTATTTCTCGAGAAGTTTGTCACTGCTCTTTAACTCGGCGAAAAAATCTCTATAACCTGAGTAATCTTGATAAAGATTTTTATGAGTATCCAGCCCCACTTGCTTCCCCTCTTGAAGGAAAAGAATTTTTTGACAACGAATTAGTGTTTCTAGTCGGTGAGCAACAATAATCATGATGACATCTTTTTGAATATAAGAAATAAATTGAGATAGTGCTTCTTCTAATTCACCGTCTAAGGCCGATGATATCTCATCAAAAAGAGCAACCGGTTTTTTATGATAACAAAACCTTAGGGCCGAGATTAGCTGTTTTTGCCCTTGGGACATCTGAAGGGGATCAATACTATCGTTCGGTAAAATTCCCCATTTTTTAAGATAAGGAATCTCTTTAGCAGTTTCTTTCCAAAAAGCTTCAAACTTTTTAAGATCAGGATTCTCTTCTAAAGTAATATTAAAAATTAAACTTTGTGAAAAAAGATAAGAGTCTTGAGAGATCAAACAAATTTGTTCTCTCAGTTGATTAACTTCAGAAACATGTTGGGGTCTATACTCTTTAACCTCATTGTCAGCGTGAAAATTCATTTCAACCTGGTCGGTAAAAATCTGTCCACTCAAAATTTTTAATAAAGTCGATTTTCCACAACCAGAACGTCCTACAACTCCTAAGCTAGTCCCCTTTTCTAGAGATGCTTCAATTTTATTCAAAGAAAAAACGTCATCGCTTGAATTGGGATATAAAAAATGATCAACCTTAAAATTAAAAAGAGAAATAGCATAAGCTTCCTCTTTTCCTAGCTGGACTTTTGTTTCCTGGAGATCATGATCAAGTTCTGTGATACGACTTACCCCTGTCATGGCCCTTTGAATATTTGAAATTTTTCCCGCGATATCCTTTATAGGTCCAATTGATCTTTGAATTAAATCAATAAGAGCAGCTAAGATCGCTACACTTGTCACTTCAGAATAAGGAAAAACAATAATAACCAAGGCGAGTAATACAGGGAAAAGTGACTCTGCAAGTGAATAATAACTTGCATCCCATAGATTTGCTTTCAATTGAATTCTTAAAAAATCTTCAAACTTAGGTTTCGCTATTTTAATGGGGTAGTTATCGTGTCGTGCATAATAAAGCTGTTGAATACCATTTGAAAGACTTGATAAAACTCTTGAAAGATGCCCTGAAGTTTTTCTTACCTTGGCATAAACAAGTCGCATAAAACGACTGATTCTAATGAGAAAAAAACAGACAAGAATTTCCGCTGCTATCAAGCTTATCCCATAAAATCGATGGATCTGAAAAAAGCTAATCATACAAGAGATAATAAAAAAGAAATCAATAAAGATAGTAAGACTTCCTGTCGTTATCAACTCACGAATAGCCTCTGTATCATTCATGAGACGTGCCTGAAACTCTCCTCTTGTATATTTATCTTGAGAGACAAAAGTTTGTTCTTTGGTATGAACCATGTCGTGGGAATAAATCCAATTACTAAAAAGACCATCCCGCAAAGAAAGTAAAAGTTCTTTCACGTAATGACTTAGAACTAATTGATAAATAAAACGAATAATATATTGTGCAATAAAGATCTTTAATAAGTATTGGATACTCGACTGAAAAAGGTCTTGGTTTTGATAATTTTCATAGAGCTGCGAGATCGCCCTCGGAACTTCATAGCCAATTATTGATGAAGCCACCAATAATAAGGAAAAAATGACGACCGTTACTTTAAACTCAGCGAGCCTAAGATAAGAGAGCCATTTGAAATTTGAAAAACTCATTAATCTTTTCATTTTTTATTGTTTCTACAATTTCTTCAAATTCGTATTCCCCACCTTCTTCTAAAAAGTAAACTTCCGAAACATAACTAAACGTCGTTAATCTATGTGAGGTTAATAAAATACAACGGTTTCTAAAGAAGTCTTGCTGCTTAAGTTCCCTCAAAATGCTTGCTTCTAAAATATTATCAACTGAAGAAAAAGGATCATCCCATAACAAGTAGTCACAATCAGAAACAAGACTCCGAATCAATGAAAGCCTCTTTATTTGGCCGCCTGAAAGTTTTTTTCCATTTTCACCAACTTCTGTTTTCATGATCGCATCAAAATCATTACCAAGTTGATCAAAGCCCATGATTTGAAGTAAGTGATCAATTTTCTTTTTCATCTCAGGAGTACACTCCTTCCCAAGAAGAATATTATTCTCGACGCTATCGTTAAAAAGGTGAGGTTCTTGCTTTACATAAGAAACTTTCTTTTTCGAATACTTTAAATGTTGAGCTACCATCTCGATAAGAGTCGACTTTCCTGAGCCTGTTTTTCCACAAAGGCCTATTATTTCTTCATTTTTCAACTTTATTAAGATTTGATTGTCCCAAAAAGGGAGATCGAACTCTTCTTTAGAGCTATCATAATCCCCTAGAGGTTTTGCCTGTTTCGCCATATCAGAAATAAACTCTTTAATACGCCCCCAGCTACTTAAAGCTCCAGCAATAATAATTCCGATCCAAGCGAGAAACATTAAGGGCTCAAGAACGAGAAAAAGGAACCCTGAATACATAATGAGATAAGTCACACCCAATCCCAGTTTTTGAATAAGAACCGCTCCCCAAAGTAGTGAAAGTGAGACTCCTGTAGGAATCAAGGGACGTGCAACTGCGGGACCAATGCTTGCAATAAAGAAATAGTTTAACTCTTTATGACTAATACGATTAAAAACACTTAAGAACGATTCTTGCTTTTGAAAACTAGAAATACTGTCTTTGGCATCAAATGTTTCAATAATAGTGTTTTGAACATCACCTTGAATATCAATTCCCTTCCTCAAAAAAGGCTGGAAGGTAAAAATAACAATTGAAAAAATGAATACTGCCAAAACAACAGGAGTAAAAGCAATGAAAATCTTTGAATCAATCTTATTAATCTCAGGGATTAAAATATAAGAAGCAATAATGATATTTCCAACCTGAAGCAAAGCAAAACCAATAAACCCTCTTAAGCGGTTAAAGTCATTAAAGAGAATTTGATAGATTTGTCCCGGCGAGTATTTTTGATAGTTTTTAGGGACAGACTTTTGAATTTTTTCAATAATCTCAATTCTTAAGTTTTTTTGTTGCACCCTTGCCGGTAAGAAAAAAAGGTAACGAGAGCAAGTTCTAAAGAAAAATATCGCCAAAGCAAGAAAGATAAAAGAAGAGATAGCAGAAGAATCAAGCTGATCATTGATAATATTATCCCCAAGGTCTTTTGCGAGCTTGGGTAATTGAACTTGAAAATAATGAAGAGCATAGAGACAAGCAAGGGCCCCTAAATAAAACCAAATAAACTCGAAGAAGTGGAATAAAATCCACGTCCCAAATTTCCGCTCAAGTCTTTTCATTAATTAATCCCCGACCTTCCGGAGAACCTCTACATAAGAAGTATTTTCTTTATTGAACATAAGGATGGCATAAACTGTAAAAACTGATGACACTAAGTAAGGAACAAAGAAAGCAATCAGGATATGACCACTCTCAACTTCTACAGGTAATGATCGCTCAAGAAAAACATCAGGCATGATTTCTGGCGCATAATTCTTCAACCACCATAAAATCCCTCCACCTGCGACAAGCCCTAAGATACAGGTAATGACTGTCTTAAGTTGAAAATAAATAATCATTAACCATGTTATTGTTTTTTTTGATAGGCCTAAAATCCAAAAGCTTATTAAATCAAGGCGAATTCTATTAAAAAATATTAAATTCCCAGAGACGATAGTGAGTGAAACAAGAAAACACATACAAACAAACAAGGAAATCATCACCATTGTTTCAAGCTTGAAGGCCCATAAGAGTGAAGGGTTTTGCTCTTCCCAAGTTAAGATTGACTCTGGCTCAAGCCCAAGACTTTCCATCACTTTCTCAACCTCTTCAAGAGGGGTTTCCTTGAAAAAACGTAAGGTATTAACCGACTCCTCTCTAATCAGATTTTGAACAAATGTAATATCAACCCAAGCTGTGACCTGATCCACTTCAATAACTTCTGTAAGCGCAATATCTGAAACGGTCTCAACTGACATTAAGGGGACATCCCCAAACATTTCGTCCGTATGTGAAGGAGAGAAAAAAGTAAGCTCGGAAAGGACAGGAGATTTCAAACGATTTGAGAGATCAGCTCCAAGGATCACCCCTGATTGTTCAGATTGTTTGAGGAAACTTGGGACATAAAAATTAAAGTCTACTCCTCGTAAGATAACCGGTGCGATGTAGGCATCATATTTTGCAAGAAGTTCAATTTCATACTCTCTTGAATAACTAAGATTTTGGTTTCGAAGTTCTGCCTCAAGTTCTTTAAGCTTCGTTTCTTCGAGGTATTGAACATCAATTTTATAAGAGCCTTGAGCTATTTTGTTACGCTTAATAAGGTTACCTTGTAATCCCTGCATGATTCCCTGTAATACAAGTAGAGATAATGAAGACAGGAACAAACCGACAATTGCAAGATAGATAAGACGCTGACGCGTCTTAGAGTGAAAAATATACTTCACAAAATAACTAATAAAGGAGCGTAACTTTGCCATTAATAATCGTAAAAATTCATTTTCTTCTCTACAAAACTATCAAGTAGAGATGAAACAGCAAACCTTTCAGGATTTACGTCAGATTGAAAACGTTTTAAAGCCGCTACGATTCTTTCAACACCATGATTATCAGCATATCTTAATAACCCCCCTCTGAACGGAGGAAATCCAATACCAAAAATCATTGCAAGATCAATATCTTTCGCTTTTTCGACGATTTTATCTTCAAGGCAATAAGCTGCTTCGTTAACCATTGGAAGAATCATCCTCATCTGTAGAGTTTGAACATCTGATGTTCTCTTTGACTGAGGTAAAACAGAACTTAAGTCAGGGTTAATCTCACCTTTCTTTCCATCACTCGAATAAAGGTAGAACCCTTTTTGATTCTTTTTACCGAGAAGGTTTTTATCTAACAAGATCCCCGAAAGCTCACCTGGTTTAAACCGATGCCCCAATCCTTCAAAAAGAATTTTTCCAACCTTATTGGAAACGTCTATCCCCACCTCATCCATTAAGTGACAAGGCCCCATGGGCATACCAAAGTCTAAAGCTGCTTGATCGATCTCCTCAATTGAGTAACCTTCTTCTAATAGATAACCCGCTTCATTTAAATAAGTCGCAAGAATTCGGTTAACAAGAAACCCCGGACCATCTTTTACGACTACTGGCGTTTTTTTACATTTTAAAACAAAATTATAAAGATCATCTAAGACTTGAGAGTCCAACTTATCATGAGTGATGATTTCAACTAAAGGCATCTTATGAACAGGGTTAAAAAAGTGAAGTCCCGCAAACCTTTCAGGTTTTTCGAGCGCATTGGCCATAGAAGCAATACTTAACGATGAAGTATTGGAAGTGATAATTGTCTTATCATTAACATACTTCTCTGTCTCTGAAAGAACCTTCTTTTTAATATCCATGTTTTCAACAATCGCTTCAATAAGAACATCGACATTATTGAAACCATCATAAGTTGTCGTCGGTGTTATAGACCGCATTCTTCTTTCAAAATCATCCTTAGAAAGTCTTTTTCTTTTAAGGGCACTTGAGAAATTTGAAGAAGCTTGTTTTAAGCCAAGATTTAAGGCTTCAACGTTAAGATCTTTCATATAACAGGGAATACCATTATTTGCGTAGAACCAAGCAATTCCTCCGCCCATCGTACCAGCACCGAGGACTGCACCCTGCTTAAGATTGTTGCGCTCTTCCCCCCGAGCCTTTTTCGCAGCATCTTGTAAGAAAAAAAGTCCGGTAAGGCTTTTCGATTGAGTTGTCTGAGAAAGTTCACCAAAAGCTTTTGCCTCTTGAAGAAGATAATCTTCTCTTGATTTCCCCATATACTTCTCAAGAATTTCTATCACCTTTAATGGCGCAGGATAAAAACCTTTCGTTTTAGACAGAACAGTTTCTCTCGCTTTTTGAAAAATAATTTTCTTTCCAAAAAAACTATCCTCTGCGAATGACGTTGCTTTCTCAGCAAAAGAATCATCATCTGACTTTTTCTTAAAGAGATACTCTGGAGCTAAAGGAAGCATTCTCTCTGCGGGCATCATATAATCAGCAAGATCAAGCTTTAAAGCTTTCTGAGCTCTCACCTGTTTTCCAGAAAGGATAAGATCAAGAGCATTCGCCAAACCAATCTTGCGAGGAAGTCTATAAGTTCCCCCAAAACCAGGAAGAACACCAAGCATCACTTCAGGAAGACCGAGTTTTGTTTTTGAAGAATCAGAAACAATGATTTTGTTACAGGCTAAAGAAAGTTCTAATCCTCCCCCAAGGCAAAACCCATCGATAAGGGCCATGGTTGGAATCTTCAGATCTTCAACTTTATTAAAAATGTTTTGTCCGGCACTTGCACCATCAGCAGCTTCAGTTTCGCTATTGAGATTTTGAATGATTGAAACATCAACTCCGGCTAAGAAACATCCTTTCTTATGTGAAAAGAAAATAAGCCCTTTTGCATCTTTATCGTTTTTAACTTCATCAATAACTTGATCAAGTTCTTCTAACGTTTTTTGCGAAAGTGTCGTGAGCGATTTCTCTTCATACTTTCCGAAACCGATATAACCAATATTATCTTTTTTCTCAAATGTGATCATCTCGTAACTCACAAATCCCCCTTAACTCAAGTTCTCAATAATGACAGCACCACCTTGGCCACCACCAATACAAAGACTTGCGATTCCTTTCTTCAATCCTCTTTGCTTCAATGCATGTGCGAGAGTGACTACAATTCGACATCCTGTAGACCCTACTGGATGACCAAGAGCAATTCCTCCTCCATTAACATTAAACTTCTCATCTGGAATTTCTCCAACAACCTCATCGATTCCCCAACGAGAAGAGAGAGACTTATCTTTACTTGCCATTCTTACTGCTAGAATTTGAGCAGCAAAAGCTTCATTGATTTCAATTAAATCCATCTCATCCATCGTCATGCCTGTTCTTTTTAGAACTCCATGCATCGCTAACAGAGGCCCCATTCCCATTCTTTCTGGTTCAAGTCCGTGAAAATGATAATCAATCATACGGGCCATTGGTTTTAGATTATATTTTTTTACAGCTTCTTCACTGGCCATAAGAAAAACAGATCCTCCGTCAGTAATAGGACAACTGTTACCTACGGTTACGGTTCCTGTACGTTTTTCAAAATAAGGTCGGAGTTTTGCTAAAGACTCCATTGAACTTTGGGCCCTTGGACCCACATCATGAGAGAGTGTTGTATCAAGCTTCTCACCACAAATAATTGGAATGATTTCTTCATCATAACGCCCCTCTTTCATGGCAGCCACGGCTTTATGGTGGGAATTATTAGCAAAAGTGTCTTGCTCTTCTCTTGAAATATTAAATTCGCGTGCAAGAATCTCTGCTGTTTGCCCCATATTTTTTCCGCAGAAAGGATCTGTTAAACCTTGCTCAATTGCAATAACGGGGTTTAGGTGGGGAAAGCGAAAACTCATAAAAGTTTTCATTTTATCTTTTGGATTTTTGGCCTTCATCATTGAAATAAAAAAGTCCGTCATCTCTTTACCGAATAGAAGAGGCATTTGCGACATACTTTCAACACCACCAGCAAATATCAAATCATTCCGACCACTGAAAATTTTATCGAATCCTTGAGACATCGCCTCCATACCTGAAGCACAATTTCTATGAACAGAATAACCACTGGTTTTTTTATCAAGTCCCGCTTCAAGGGCAACCACTCTTCCCACGTTAGGGTACTTTGCAGGCGTTCCCGTGTTACCAATAATCACTTCATCAATTTGATCTTTTGGAAGCTCAAACTTATTCATCAAGTGACGAATGAGGTAATGACCTAGATAAGGAGCAGCTACATCTTTTAAATCGAGTCCCGACTTGGCCTGGGGTGAACGAACTCCTTCAACTAAATAAACAGGTTTTCCCATAGTATGATCCTTAAAGCACGTTAAATGAATTGTATTTAACTAAGTCTGTATGACCTTTGAATTTTAATACTTTATATAAAGAGTGGAAACTTTCCGGAGTTGAAAATCAGGTTAATTGTCAAAAACCGACGCCTCATTGAGCTTTCCGGCCCTAAACAGAGACGCTTTCTTTCGTTTTTCATTGTGGTGATAGACCATTCTGACCAAGGTTCCCATCACTTCATCTTGCTCAAAACCGTTTATAGTAAAACCACACTTGAGTTTGGCGATGATAATTGGATTATTAGTACAGTGATGGCGAGAACGAACCGAGTTAAAACCATCTTTTTTTGTTTGCTCTAAAACCTTGAGAAGCATTCTGGTATAAAGCCCTTTATTTCGGTGCTCTGGGATTACAAGAGAGCTGGCGATATAAAAGTCACTACTATTGCTGTCTTGCCAGCCGTAAGTCCAACCGATCATCTTTCCTTTGTGCCTGAGCTCGAATTTCAAGCTATAAACATCTTTGGTAAGGCCTTTTAGATAATTGTGTTTAAACTTCTCAGAAGCCGTTAAACTATTCATCCAAGAAAGGATTTGGTAATCACTCTCAAGATACTTCTTGTGTAGAGTTTTATACTTTTGCTCGGGGAGCTTTTTTACTGGAATGATTTCGTAATCGTCTTGAGACTTTTGAACTTCTAGGTTCTCCATAGAATAATAGAATAAAACGAAGGGGCACAAAATGAAACTGATATCTCATGACGACTACTGTTATCTCCGCATGGAAGCCCCACAAGCCAATGCCATGGGACCTGAATTTCTCTCTGATTTCAATAAATTAATTGATGAAGTGAAAACTTCTCCGACAAAGCCCTTGATACTCATTGGCTCCGGAAAAATTTTCTCAGCAGGGCTAGAACTTCCCAAGCTCATCAATTTCAAACGCAAAGAAATGAAAGAATTCATGGAAGTTTTTGAGAACACCATGATGAATTTGTACTCATTAGAACGACCTGTTATTGCGGCCGTAAATGGTCATGCTATCGCTGGAGGCTTCGTCCTTATGATGCAAGCTGATTACCGAATTGGCTCAGAGGGAAATTTTAAATTAGGCCTGCTTGAAGCAGAACTTGGAATTGGACTTCCCTCTTCTGTGGTCGAAACGCTTCCCCTGCAAGTTCCTAAAGAACACCTACCAGAGCTTTGTTATGAAGCTAAACTCTTTACACCTTTGGAATGCTTACAAAAAAAATTCTTCACTGAAGTTGTCAGTCCTGAAAAGCTAGAAAATAGAGCAGAAGAATTAGCTAAGAAGTTAAAAATTAAATCTCAGGCCATCGGTCAAATCAAATATAGCTTAAGAAAAAACTCTATTTATGCTTTTCAACAGAATAGACATGAATGCTTAGAGAAGTGGCTTGATACGTGGTTTTCAGATCGGGCGCAAACTCTCGTTCAAGCTAAGATTGACTCTCTCAACAAGTAAAAAAAAAGGCACTCCGAAGAGTGCCTTTCATATTTAACATTTCAGTTATTTTTAGAAAGCGAAAGTCATACCACCTGTAAGAGTTAAAACTCCCGAACCGATGAATTGCTCACTAAGATCTCTTAGTCTCAATTGGTCAGGAAGAAGGAAGTTTGTGTTTGATCCACCAAAATCCGTGATTCCCATACCGTAAGAAAGCTCACCATAGAATCCGATGTTGTTTCCAAAAGTCATCTCAGCTCCGGCACCAACTCTACCGTCAACGATGTTCGTTTGATAACTCTCATTTCCAAAGTTAAAAGCATTGAAAGTGAAAGCATTATTATTTTCGTATTCAAAGCTTACTCTTTTGAAACCGATTCCACCGAGAATATAAGGTCTCACACGGTTACTTTTGAAAAGAAAGAACTTACCATAAAGATCAAGTCCAAAAGACTCCATCTCAATTCCACGCCCACCAAAACTATTACCAAATCCAACTCCGTAGTAATTTGAATACCCACCGTAGAATGGCTGGTTCATAAACCCACCAAAGAATGGAACATCAGTAAAGTTTGCAGTGTGATAAGTAAAACCAAGTCCAATCGCAAGTCTTGAGAAAACATTTGATTCAACTCTAAGGTCAAGACCAACATTACTCTCGATATTTCCGATATTGTCACCTGTGTAATTAACAACTGTAATTGCAGGTAAAACCTTTACTTGATCAAGGAATTCACTTGGCTTCTCAACTTCTACTTCCTTCTCGATAACAATTGGAGCTGGAGCTGGTTCAGGTGCTACTTCAACTGGAGTAGGCGCAGGAGCCGCTTGTTGAACTTGAACCTTATCTTCCTCTTCTTTTCTACAATCAGGATCATAAGAATTTTCTTCAAGTAGACATTTGATTTGCTTGTTGTAGTCCTTGATCATCGCCTCAGACTCTTTTCTTTCCCCAACATATTCTTGGGTTGAATCAACAAGTTTCTCTGTCGTCTTCTTAAGCTTTTTATAACCTTTTACTTTTTCTTTATTTAACTTGTGAGCACGTTTTTGCTTACCAAGCTCACTATTAATATAGTTAAGCTCAGAATCTGGTGCAAGCTCTTCTTCCTCAACTTCTCCGTCTACATTCAGTGGACGATCATTATAATTGTAAGTCTTGTTTACAATCTGACCCTGTGGAGCCACTTGAGTTTGTTGAGCTGGCTGTACTTGCTCAGCATACTGCTGTTGTTGTTCAGCTTGAGCAACCAAGTTAAGCCCTTCGGCGTAAACTGATTGAGCTCCAAAGACAACTGCTGTAAAGAGTAAAAGTTCATTCATTTTTTTCATTTCTTCCGCCTCCATTCCCCTTGGTTTTATCCCAAACCCAAGGTTTTGGATCTTAAAGTTTATTCCTATTTCACATTTAAAATCGCAAATGGAATCTAGCAGGCATTCGGACGCGGTGCAATTTAGTTAGGCCAAGGGTGAAAAGATTACCGGATGATGATGAAATTTTTATAGCGTTTTTTGGGATCTTCTGTGTCCAGAACAGAAAATGGGGTTAGAATAGCGCCCCCGCCCTCTTCTTGAACAATTTCCTTGATACGAGTGTAGATACCAAACGCTACTGAAGCGACGACTAAGAGGATGAGTAGATACTCGACAATGACCTGACCTTTCTCAGATAGCATAGACTCATTATAGGACAACCTCTTGCTTCATAGAAAGATGGAAAAAATGCCAAGATAACTCTAACTACTGGATATTAATAAGCTTCATTGGGGATTTACTTGAAAGTTCTTTTTCTACAGACCTTGTAAACAAGGTCTTAAAACTCACATTCGTGATCTCTGCTGAATCAAAAGGTAAATCGAGAGACTTATTAATCCAAGCTAACTTCGCCTTGCCCAGCTTTTCAAGTTGGGCATTTTTAACTGTTGGGTCGCCTAAAGTATAAAGATCAAAAACGAGCTTCTTCCCTTGCAAACTTAGAAAACAAAAAGGAATCCAAGAGTCTTTCAAAAATGTATCGACATAAAAACGAGAAAGGAATTCAATTTCTTTTGAGAGAGTCATTTCAATTCGGACACGTCTATAGGAAGGATAAGAACCAGAAACAGAAAAATCATGAACAAGGTTGAGCCTTGAATAAGAATCCACTTTTAAAGACTTTGTTAAGCACTTCCCCCATAATGAATCAAAATTTACCGAATAAGGTTTTTTTAATGAAACCTTATTTACGCTTCCAATAAGGTAAGATCCATTGTTTTGTTGAAAGTTCTCTTTAAAAAAAGGCATTACTTCAGATTTTTTTGCGAAATAATATGATTGTGAAAGAAGAAGTTCGTATCCCGCCTCCTGATTCCAAAAGAGCGTTTGAAAAAAATTTTCAATAATCTTTTGACTCTCTTTGTTTTTTAGCTTCGAAAAGAAATCAAACCGTTTTATTTCCTCAAGGTTTTTTTCTTCTTCTCTCCCTAATAAAATTGTTTCTTTATTAAGATGAAGTAAATAAGGGAAAGGCTTAAACAGGC
>JAUHYH010000207.1 GCA_030426585.1 Bacteriovoracia bacterium | reverse complement strand
TTCGTTTCTGCTTGTTTATTTAAACTTGGAAAAGCGGGTTACACAAAAGTTTATTTTGATATTAATAAATACGGCACTGGTTATATCGTCTTCACTACGGCGGTGCTTATTATTTATTGGGATGTTTATTATTATTTTTCCCATCGACTTTTTCATACCGATAAACTTTATAAAATGTTTCATCATATTCATCATAAAAACTCGAGACCAACTCCCTTTGCTGCTCTCACTTTCCACCCCATGGAAGCTTTTATTTCAAGTTTCTTTTTTGTTGGAATTTGTTTCGTCATGGAAATTCACCCCATTAGTTATGTCGCTTTTCTTATTTATATGAGTACGATTAATACCGTTGGGCATCTTGGTGTTGAAATTATGCCTAAATGGATGATTCGAATGAGACTTTATAAAATTTTAAACTTCGTTGCTCACCATAACCAACACCATCAATATTATCACTGTAATTATGGAATCTTGTTTAACTTTTTTGATCGTTTTTTGGGAACAAATCACGAAAGCTACGATAAATACTATGAGAACTTATTAGAGAATAATACGGGAGAGAAGAATGATTATCTTTATGAAAGGAGTTAATAAAAACTTCAAAAACATTAAGTATAATCAAAACTGTGCGAAATCTAATGCCTTTCGAAAAGACCTTGATCAAAGGGTTAAAAACTACTTCAAAGAAAGCAATCAAAACAAAAAAGAAAGCCTGTGGGCCTGGATCAGGGCCATCATTATTTATGCGGGGTATTTTACTAGTTGGTATCAACTGATCTTTGTTCCGCAAACAACAATCTCAATTTTTTTCTTCATTCTTCTTGGTGTTGTTTCAATCCACACCATGGCAACAGCGATCGCCCACGATGCTGTCCACGGTTGTTTCTCTAAGTATGATTGGGCAAATAAATTTGTGTACTGGCTTAGCTTTACTCTTATGGGGGGAAATTATTATGTATGGTCCGTCCGACATAATATTCCTCATCATTACTACGTAAACATTCCTGGGTGTGATGTTGATATTGAAGGTGCTAAGCAATTAAGAGTTGCTCCTCATTGCCCATGGCGGCCGATGCATCGTTTTCAACATTTCTATCAGCCCATTCTTTATAGCATATTCACAATGCACTGGATTTTCATTAAAGACTTTAAAATGTTCACAATGAAAGAGTTTGGAAACGTCGGAAATGCGACCTATCCTTGGTATCGCTGGCTCGAAATGATTGTCCTAAAAATATTTTATGTCGGTTATATGATTATTTTACCAGTGATGATGGGTCACGGCCTTGCAGATGTTCTGACTGTTTTTGTGATTTTCCATTTAATATTTTCATATTTTATAACGATTGCATTTTCTAGTTCACACGTTATCAAAGACTCAAAATTCATTATGTATGATAAAGAGGGGCAACTCCCTTACTCATTCTATGAACACCAACTCTTAACTTCGTTTGATTTTTGGCCCAAGAGTCGCTTTGTGAGCTTTTTTTACGGTGGGTTTAGTTCTCACGTCGCTCATCATTTTTATCCCAATATTAACTCTGTTTATTACCCCGCAATCTCTGAATTTATTCAAGAGGCTTGTAAGAAACATGATATGCCTTATAACGAAGCCCCCCTCTGGTACTTAGCTGCTGAACATCGAAGGTTTTTAAAACTTCTCGGACAAAATAAAAACACCGGTCTTGAAAGCTTTGTTGGGGCTGAACATTTTAAACCAGAAAAACCAGAACAAGCTGCAAGCTTTTTTCTTGAACCGGAAGGATCGAGATAGATGAGAGAAAAAGGGATTATTTTTGTATCTCTGCTTTTTTTAGCAGTTATTGCAATAGAGGTCCTTTATGGTCTTTTCAAAAAAAATAACGTTTATAACCTTTCCGATACTTTAAGCAATATCACTCAAGGAGTAGGCCAACAGGTTACCGGGATGTTTTTTATCTCCCTCCTCGCAGGTCTCTATGCTCTTTTACATAATCAATTCGCTCTTTTAAATTGGGGGAAGTTTAATCTCATTCAATGGGTAACCGTCATTCTCTTGGTTGACTTCATATATTATGTCGGTCATAGACTCGCCCATCGTGTAAATATCTTGGTTGCGACCCATATTGTTCACCATCAAGCTGATGACTTTAACCTCGGGTCCGCCCTCAGACAAAGTTGGACAGGTCGACTCGGAATGTTTCCTTTCTATCTTCCTTTAGCTTTTCTAGGTGTTCCTCTTCAACAACTATTAATTGCTCAGATTTTTACTCTAACAGTTCAATTTTTTGCTCATAACGGTACCTTTAGAGGAAAGCTTGGACTCCTTGAATACATCTTTATTACTCCTTCGATTCACAGAGTTCACCATGGAACGAACCCTGAGTACATTGATCGAAACTGTGGAGGAATGCTTTGTATATGGGATCGGCTCTTTGGAACATTCGCAGAAGAGCGGGCCGATACCCCTGTGAAAATTGGTATTCTAGGTAGAACAAATCATTATGATCCGATTGAAGCCAACTTTAACTACTACAAAAGAATTTTTTATGTCATGAAAAAGCGGCAAGGGATTTTGAATAAAATTAAAGTTTTGTTTGAGACTCCAGAAAAACTCTCCGCCGACTTAAAAAAATTTAATTATAAAGAACCTCTTGAAATGCTAACCGAGAAAACTTTAAGTTACAAAGAATCCCTATTCGCAATCATTGCCATTATTCCGGCGATGCTTGGTCAACTTTATTATGTTTACCGATTCAATAGTATGACCATAACTGAAAGAACCTTGGGCGCCCTCGTTCTAATCACTCTGATTTATTTTGTTGGTATAATAATCATAAAAAAATCGCCACTTGGACTCGTGAAAGAAACCACTAGAATCCAATGAAGAAATTCGTACGAAACATTCATTATAATCAAAAAAGCCAAAGCGAGTTCACAAAAACGCTAGATCAAAGAATTCGAGACCATTTCAAAAACATAAACTCAAATATCAAAGCTAATAGCTTTATGTGGCTTAAAGTTACATTTTTCATTCTAGCCTATTTCACAAACTGGTTTTTCCTTGCTTTTACTGCCCATGGACCAGAGGTTACTTTAATTCTACTTTTATCTTTTATTGTTTTAACAATCTCCATGGCCTTCACTGTTGCCCATGATGCTGCTCACAGAACTCTTTCAAAGAATAAATTCATCAACGACCTTATATTTGGATTCACTTTTAATCTATTGGGACCAAACGCTTACCTTTGGAAAATCCGCCATACTAATGCTCACCACCTATTTGTAAACATCCCTGGTAGTGATGTTGATATTGAAAGTACTAATTTATTAAGAATTTCTCCGCACACTCAATGGTTTCCTTATCAGCGCTATCAACACCTATATGCTCCTATTCTTTATTCAATTTTTACTCTTCACTGGATTTTTGTTAAGGATTTCAAACTCTTTTTTATGCGTACATTTGGAAATATTACCGACTTGAATCACGGAACTCTTAGGTTTCTCGAACTAATCTTTTTTAAATTCCTTTATGTCAGCTATATGATCCTTATACCGACCTGGTTCTTGCCCTACTCGTTCTCAACCATTCTTTTGACCTTTATCGCTTTTCACCTCGTTCTTTCTTTTTTTCTTTTACTTTTCTTTGCAAGTTCTCATGTCTCAACGGCGTCACACTTTGTTGATGCAGACAAAAATCACTTAGTGCCTCATTCCTTTTACGAACACCAATTACTCACTTCTGTTGATTTTCACCCAGAAAACCCTCTTTTTAGTTTCTTCTGTGGTGGATTCAACTCACATGTGGCCCATCATATGTTTCCTCAAATTTGCTCTATCCATTACCCTTCTTTAACGAAAATTATAAAGAAAACAGCTAAAGAGTTTGGGTTAAAATATGAAGAAAAGAATCTTCTCCTGATCTGGAAAGAACACTTCAAAATTCTCAAAATGATGGGAGGTGACCCCAAAACGGGTAACCAATTCTTTATTAAACCCCCTGAGGAGTCACCTCTTTTATGATGCCTTCAAAGCTTTATAAAAAATATCAAATCGCAAGAATTTACCAACGGATTT
>JAUHYH010000018.1 GCA_030426585.1 Bacteriovoracia bacterium | reverse complement strand
GGTGCTGATGATAATGCTTCTGGAATTGCAACTCTAACAGAGATTATCAGAGTTATTACTGAGCAAGGTTACCGGCCACAGAAAACTTTGTTTTTCATGGGATATGCTGCTGAAGAAGTTGGTCTTAGAGGATCAAGTGAGATTGCTCGAAAGATGGTTAAAGAAGGAGAGTATGATTTTAAAGCCGCTATTCAATTCGATATGACGAATTTTAAGGGGTCAAGAAAGGCCATGTACCTTATCAATGATTATACCTCTAAGAACTTTACCCAGTATCTAGGAACTCTTATTGATCGCTACGTAAAAGTTGAATGGGGTTATACCGAATGTGGTTATCCTTGTTCTGATCACGCTTCATGGGACGCTCAAGGAGTTCCAGCGGCATTTCCATTTGAAGCAGACTTTAACCAATACAATCGTAAGATTCATACTCCATACGATACGATAGAGCAGTCGGGCGGAACCGCTGGTCACGCAGTCAACTTCGCTAAGTTGGGCGTCGCAGCCGTCTTAGACTTTTCAAATATCTAACTGGCTTTTTTAATATTGGAAGCGTTCTTCTTGTCCGAAGAACGTTTCTGGTATTGTTTTTGAAACTTTTGCTCCAGTTCTGGAAACTTTTCAATAATATTTAAGTAATCATCTTTTCTGAGCGTATAAAGTTCACAATAACTCTTTGAATGGACGTCAGCAGTTCTCGTCACATTTTGAACAAGGGCAATCTCTCCAAAGAATTGTCCTTCCATAATGGTCGCAACAACGTTTCCTTCAACGATAACATCAACTTCTCCATGAGCGATGATAAACATTTCTTCACCGGGATCACCTTTTTTGATGATAGTTTGCCCTGGAGAGTAGGACTGCGTTTCAAGAAGGTTCGCTATAAGTCTTAGACAATCAAGCCTGACATCATTAAAGATGGAGAGTTCCTTAATGAGCTTCACTTTCATGTAGAGTTTGAGTTCGTCTTGAAGCACAGTAGGGAGCTCTCCAATAATAATATTGTCTTTATCTGATAAGTGACGTGAAAACATTGAGTGATAATAAGAAAACACTTCTTTCTTAAGTCGATTTGGGATTTCATAATGTTTTAAGAATGCGGTGATATCATTAATCTTCTCTTTCTTAGCTTCTTTGTGTCGATCCGCATTGAGAAGAATTCTTGAAATATTACCAAAGATAATCCCGTAAACACCAACCCCAATGACCATAATAAAAGTCGTATAAACTCGAGAGAGGTTAGTCGTTGGAGTTATATCTCCGTATCCGATGGTTGTAAGAGTCGTCATGCTCCAATAAAAGGCTTTGTTATAAGCTGTAATCCACTCATCCTGATAGCCCTCAATTGTGAGCCAACCATAAGATATTCCATGAATAGCAAGAATAACCATTGAGGCGATAACGGGGGCCTTGATGGACCAAGTGCTCATAGGGTGATTGAGCGTTTGAAAGAGAAAGCGAACAAGAATAATGATCTTTAAAAAACTTAAGTGATTAAAGAAGTTGAGGTCCGTGAAATAAGCGAGACTTTCCCAAGGGATAAGAGTCGATATAAATAACACTTTTGAGAAAGGAGATCTTTTCTTGAAAAGAAAGCCAGCAAAAAAAGTTTGAAAAAGATTTAGGGGATCTCTTTGCCCCTTTTTTCTGTCGGGAAGGGGGTACCAAAAAAGCATTCCTAGTAATAAGCACGAGAAAAACTCAAGCGGAAGCGAGAATGAGTGATTGGGAATTTTGAAAACACTAATGGTGGTTGATGTAATAACCGAAGCCGTCGTGATTCCAAACAAAGTCAGTGTAAAAACAAACTGAAATCGTTGGGAATGGAAAAACCCAAATCTAGCTAAAAAACTCATATATATTCAAACCCTACTAACTTACTCTCGGTAAATTCTGCCAAAACTTTAGAGAAAAAGTGGAGTTTTCTGGACATCCAGCTAGAGGCTCAATACAATAAATCGCGATGCAAAAGACTCAGAAAAACCCCTTCAATGAACTCATCATTAATATCGTTTTACCGACATTAATACTCAATAAGGGCGGGGCCTACTTGGGGTCCGGTGGGGCGACTAAGGCCTTAATTATTGCCTTGGCTTTTCCAGCCGTTTACGCCGTTTATGATTTCGTAAGATTTAAGAATAAAAACCTGATTTCGATTTTGGGGTTTGTTAGTTTACTTTTTACTGGAGGGTTTGGTCTTCTTCAGTTGGAAGGGCAATGGTTTGCGATTAAAGAGGCTGCTTTTCCTTTGATTATCGGGCTTGTGGTTTTGGTTTCTGCTTATACAGCGAAACCTTTAATTGGAATGCTGATTTATAATGACGCCATTATGCAAACTGATAAAGTTAAAGATGCCCTTGAGACTCGTGGAACGATGAAAGAGTTTGATTCACATCTCAAAAAATCAACGATCTTTTTTAGTTTTTCTTTTTTCTTTAGTGCTCTTTTAAACTACATATTAGCCGTGAGGATTTTTACAGAAATTCCACTGGATCTTCCCGCTGATGAACGATCTGAAATCCTTAACCAGCAAATTGCTGATATGACTTGGCTTGGGTATGTAGTAATTCTTGTTCCAAGCATGATCATCATGGGCGCTATTCTTTGGCACCTTTTTAGTGGGATCAAAAAGTACACAGGTTATTCTTTTAATGATGTTTTAAAAGACGCGAAGTCATGAAAACTTGGAATCAAATCCCAACTCTCTCTGAAATTGAATCTTTATACCCGCATATTAAGATGGCCCTCTTTGACCTTGATGGAACGTTGATCAATTCTGAAACTATTCACATGAAAATCACTCAGAAGGTGTTAAAAGAAAAAGCTGGGATTGATGAAAGTGTTGAGTTCTTAGAAAGTGTTTTCTATGGAAAGTCGGCGACTGATTGTTATCTCTATTTAAAAGAGAACTATGAAAACTTTAATGCAACACTTGAAGAGTTTCTTATTGCAGGAAATGAAACAGCAGGTGAAGCCTTAAATGAGTTAATTTCTCAGAACAAACTCTTTGATCCAAAAATTATCCAATTACTCGATGATATGAAAAAACAGGGTTGGAAAATGGCGATCGTCACTGCCAGCGAGCGGGAATTTCTCGATTATGTACTCACAAACATAAATGAAAAATATTTTTCCTTCACCTTGTCAGCTTCTGATACAGAGCGAACGAAACCTCATCCTGACCCTTACTTAAAGGCGATCGAGCTGATGGGGGATAGTGACCCCAAAAACTACATTATCTTTGAGGACTCGCCTACAGGTCTTTCTTCAGCGAATGCGACTGGTGCCATTGTCAATAAGGTGTGCTGGTTTCATAATGTCTGAATGACATACATACTAAAAGAAATCTTCAAATTAATTAAAATTTTAAACTCTGAAAATGGAACCAATCAAATTGCATTCGGTCTTACCTTAGGCTTTGTTCTCGGGTTTTCTCCATTTTTAAGCTTACAAGGACTGCTGATTCTTCTCTTGATTCTTATCATTAGAGTTCAAGCAGGGGCTGCCTTTTTATCGGCGTTTTTCTTTTCCTTAGTTGCTTATTTACTGGACCCGATGTTTCATGCGATTGGAGAGTCCATCTTAATGATGGAAGCTCTCTCGGGAATTTTTACGACACTCTATAATATGCCTTTGATCCCTTTTACTCGCTTTAACAATACGATTGTTATGGGAGGAGGGATTTTTGGAATCGTCCTTGCTCCTATCATGTACTATGTGTTCAAGTTCTTAGTTTCAAAATACAGAAAAGCGATTTTAGAGCGTTTTCAGCAAACGAAGTTTTGGAAGGCTGTTAAAGCTACATCTTTCTACAAGTGGTATATGAAATACGACGAATACTTTGGGTAAATCATGGGAAAATCAATCAATCTTCGTCGTCAACTGCGTTCAAAATTCATTGCGAAATACTCGCATGTATTCCTCGTAAATTTTGAACTTGTTTCCTTGAATCTTAATCAATTTTCTCATGATTTGGTGAATTAGTATGGAAGAAAACAACGATAAAAAGAAAAAAACTAAAAAACCGAAGGGCCCCATAAGAACAGGTCTACTCACATTTCTTGTGGTGTTTGTGGCAGGGATCTTTATCTATACAAAGTTTTTTCTCGATACTCACCTTCGATGGGGGATTCAAACGGCCCTCACTTATGCGAATCATGCAGAAGTGAACGTTCGATCCGTAACAACAAGTTTCACGAAGCCCTCCTTTGCAATAAAAGGGATTCAAGTTACTGATTTTAATAATCCTGAGTTCAACTCGATTCAAGTCGGTGAGGCTTCTTATCAACTGCTTTGGGATGCTCTTTTAAGGTTTAAAATTGTCATCGATAAGGCGAATCTCACGGGGCTTGGATTTAATCAAAAAAGAAAGTCCCCAGGAAAGATTTATCCTGAGGTTAAGGAAGATGCAGAAGAATCACTTCTCGCTAAAGAAACCAAAAAAGAAGTTGAAGAAATAACAAACGACAATGTCCTTGGAGATGTTGCGAAACTCCTGGATGGTGGTCCCTTAAAGCAAAACATTAAAGATATTAAATTTGATTTTAAGTCAGAACAGCGGATTAAAGAACTTGAGAAACTTGTTGATGAGAAGAAAGCAACTTGGAAGAATGATGTTAAAGAAATCAAAGAGCTTGATAAACTTAATGACGTTATAAAAAGAGCTAAGGCCATCAAATTCGATAAAAACCCAATCAAGGCGGCTAAGCAACTCAAGGAATTGAGTGCGCTTAAAAAAGAAGCTGATGGGTATATCAAAAACTATAAATCTAAAATTTCTGGGCTTAAATCTGATTATACATCATTAAAGAATTCAATTGGTGAGGTTGATGATCTCATTAAAGAAGATACAAAGATGGTTCAGGAACATTTTAAGATTCCTGAGATTAACTTTTCTGAAATCTCGGAACGGGTCTTTCAAAAATATGTTATGAGTATGATCGGTCCTTATATGAAGTATTGGCATATGGTTAAAGAATATATCCCTGCACGTAAGAAAAACTATAAAGAAGAATTCAAAGAAGAGAAAAGAGTCAGAGCTGCCGGAGTGAACATCGCTTTTCCAATAACGAAGGGTTACCCTTTCTTTTGGCTTAAGAGGATGGATATCTCTTCTGATTCTAAGAATGAAGATAATGCTTATAACCTTGAAGGGTTTATCACGAACGCTAGTTCTAATGAAAAGATCGTTGGAAAACCGATGGTCATGAAAATTTCAGGAGATGCTCCTGCGAAGAAAATTTCAGGAATTTCATTTGATGCGACTGTTTCAAACAAATCAGGAGAGTATAAGGCCGATGTTCTTGGAAAGGTGGCTTCATTTCCGGTTGAGAAAGTTTCTCTTTCAAAGTCATCCAAGTTTGGTCTTGCACTAACGGATAGTACCGCAAATACAACAGTTGAAGGAAGCTTAGGAATTAAAGAAGCGAATCTTGAAATGAGGACTGTTTTTAACTCCATTAAATGGGATATTAATGCTGAAAGTGAAAAGACTGGAAAAATCTTTAATGAGATCTTTACCAAAATGCCTGAAGTGGACCTCAAGGGTAGAATTCGTGGGAACTACCTCAAACCGAGAATTAAAATTTCTTCAAACTTTGATCAGCAGTTAAAAGCCGGGGTTAAGTCTTATATCAGTGGGAAACTTGATGAAGCGAAGGCTAAAGCGAGAAAGGCTGTTGAAGATCGGATTGCTGAATCCAAGTCTAAACTCTTAAATAATTTTGGAGCGACAGAACAGGGGTATTTAAAGCCACTTCTTGATGGTGATAAAAAACTTTCCGATGCTGGAGGGATTTTTGATCAAATTAAAAAAGAGCAAGAAAATAAGGCAAAAAATAAAGTTGAGAATAAGGCGAAGAAAGAGCTTAAAAAACTTAAAGAAAAGTTAAAACTTCCTTTTTAGTTCCAGTTTCTCATAATAGCGATGGTGTACACTTCATAATCGCCTAAGTTTTCATTATTAGAGGCCAGTGATTGTCTAAGCCTTGAATCATTGCTTACTGGTTCCTTGGTATATTTCTTTTGACCTTCAGCTGTGTGGTCAATACCTTCAAGTTCAGGATTTTTGGTATCACCTGTATAAACGAAAACTTCGCTGCAATAGTATTTTTCATCAGGCATTTTACTGTGAGCAGTAATTTTTTTGATTGTTCTTTGGCATTTCTTTAGAAGTTTATCGATGACTTTTGAGATCTTCTCATCAGAGAAAAAAGGTTTCTTTACAAAATCATCGTCATATTTGCCAAAGTAATTGTGACTGGCATTGAAATAAAGTTGATTTGCATTCTTTGCTGAAAGTTGATCTCCTACGTTACTGAGACCTTTTAAAAATGGGATTTTCCACCCAACAAAATTGGCCCCGCCATTGATAACTTCCATAACTTCATCATTATTATGAAGCTTTGAAATCTCTTGAGTCACTAACTCTAAGCTCGTTTCATAGGCAAAGGAGTTCGCAATTGAGAGGCAAAAAGCTAAAACTAAAATCTTCATAGGATTCATTCTAACGACATTTCTTAAATTTTCTTAAATATCTGTGAGAAGTTGTAATTATTTCAAATTTGTAAATGAATTTTACAGAGTGGTATGAAGAAGCTTCAAAATTACAGAACTGGGAGGTTTAAATGACAAAGAGCTTAGTGATTTTCTTATTAACATCAGTATTTAGTTATGCTGATGACATCGAATGTAGGGGAAAAGGAACCTATATTTCCTTCATAGATGAAGGAGAAACCTATGAAGCAGCCATTTATCTAGGTGAACATAGCTGGGGGGATGATGGTTATGCGACTTCCAATAGTCATGAATGTACTTCCAGTGTGAGTGATTGGGATGACTTCCTCGTACTTGATTGTTCTAATAACTGGGATGATATGAATTTAAAAATTGATCTTAATACTTTAAAAGCAAAAGCAAAATATAGATTTAACGCTGATTTCTGGGATAAAGATTTAGAGGCAGCAACAGATTTAAAATGTAAATTCGTTTTCTAAGTGACTTTAGGCTGGGCCTTGCTCGGCCTTTTTTACAGGTATTCCATAAAGCGATTTTTGTCGCTAACAAGAATACATTTTGGTTCTACTGGAGTCTCAGAGAAGCCAAAGCCAATAATGATGACCTCTTCTCCGGTTTTTATAAGATGAGCAGCGGCTCCGTTGATTCCGATAATTCCAGTGTTTCGTTCACCCTCTAGAATATAGGTTTCAAGACGAGCTCCTGACGTATTAGAAACCACGAGGACCTTTTGCCCTGGCCAAAGTCCTGCTTTTTCAATGAGATCAGCATCAATCGTGATGCTCCCAATATAGGCGACATCAGCTTGAGTGACTGTCGCTTTGTGAATTTTTCCGAGTAGAACTTCTCTTAACATAAGGGATGTTTATACCAATTTAGCCCTTCGGTGGTCAATCACAGTCCAGTAGCGCAGTGCTGAAATTATTACAGAAAACACCTCCCGAATCCTAGTCCATGCTAGTATCAGGGCACTTTTATTGAACTAGGAGATTTATATGAAGATTTTATCAATTCTTTTGATGGTTTTAAGTTTTAATGTTTCAGCTAATACAATTCTTTCTTGTAAAGTCTCTCAGGTCGTTGATGAGTCTATGTTTGGCGATCGATTAAGTGAAGGAAGCAATATTGTTGTTAGCTCTGACAGATTTGAGGGTCTTTCGGTTAAGATCGGTGAATTTTACAGTTTTAGTCAAAGGAACTTTAATAATATTACACTTGAACCCTCTGCTGGGTTTCAAAAGTCAGTGAAGATTGAAGATACTTATCTTATTTATCGTATTGTTACGACAGGTCAGGCAATGAATAAGACTGGTAAGTTGTATGTCACTGAAATTGATTCAACTGGTGAAGCAACTGAAGATACTTTATTAGTTGCAAACCTAAGCTGTAAGTAATTTCTTATTGGCCGTTAAAGGCTAACTTCTGGGTATAGTCTTCTGGAATCCCTAAGAAGGTGAGAATTGATGTCATATTCCCATAGGACATATGATGATCAGCTTGCTTCTTGACGATTTCTTTTGCTTGGAAGGCTATCCCCATTCCTGCTTTTGCAAGCATCTTTAAATCGTTTGCTCCATCTCCAATAGCAACAACTTGTTCCAAAGAGATTCCATCTTGTTGGGCCAGAAAGTCTAGCAAATGAGCTTTCTGATCAGCATCAACAATTGGTCCTGTTAATTTTCCAGTAAGTTTACCTTCTGAATCAAACTCAAGGGTATTGGCAAAAGAATAATCGAGACCAAGTTTTGCTTTGAAGTGATCAGTGAAGAAATTGAATCCACCAGAGATGACTCCGACTTTAAATCCTAAACTTTTAACAATTTTAATAAAAGGCTCAACTCCAGGAGTAAGAGGGATTTCATCAAGGAGGCGATCCATATGATGACGTTGAAGCCCTTTGAGCATAGAGACTCGTTTCTCAAGTGATTGAGTAAAGTCGAGTTTTCCATTCATCGCTTCTTCAGTTATTTTTTTAACTTCTTCACGGGCATCGCAAAGTCCCGCAAGCTCTTCGATAACTTCTCTTTGGATAAGAGTTGAATCCATATCAAAAATAATAAGTCTCTTATTGAATCTAAAAACGTTATCACGAACGATCGCAAGATCAACTTTATGACGGTAAGCAATCTCTAAAATGTCTTCTTTGATTTTTGGAAAATCAATTTTCTCATTTGTAACCATTTTTAAATCAAGTGATGAAAGCACATTCTTATAAGAACGGTTTTCAATATCAAGGATGTTGATCCCTTTATCAGCACAATAGTGAGTTATCTCAGCAATAAAGGTGGCATTAATACCCTCTGGCTGAACACAGCTAATAATAAAAAGATCGTGATATTTAAAATCTATTTTACTGGTATCAATAAGCTGAAAGTCACAATTCATTCCAAGTTTTTTAGCTTCGAACAAAAGATCTTTCATGATGGGATGATCTTCCGAATCGTTATCAATAAGAATGCTTAAAGAGAGTAGTCCGTGAGTGACTGATTGCCCCATGTCTGAAATCACGATTCCTGCTTCAGAAATAAGTTTAGTCAAAGCGGCGGTAATACCGGGTTTATCAGTTCCAGAAATTTTAACTAAGATCTGCTGGTCGCTCATGTTTTGCTCTTTTACGGTTAATACGTTCTTTTTTAATTCTATTGATAAGTCCTAGGGAGTAGATAACTGCTGAGATTAATGAAAGAACAGTCGCTATATAAATAAAGATCTGTCCAAGAATAAGGAAAGGAATCCCTCGCCAGGTCATTCCGATCATCAAGCCTCCAATTCCTAGCATGGAAGCTGTCGTTTTCCATTTCCCCATTGAGCTAACGGGAACACTAATAGCTTGGTGTGTGGCTAAAAGTCTTAGTGAAGTCATATAGAGTTCGCGAAGTGTGAGAATAATGACGACCCAATCAGGAACTCTGTTAAGCGCCAAAAGCATAATCAGCGAACTAACGACAATAAACTTATCAGCAATCGGATCGAGAAACGAACCGAAAACTGTAACGATATTTCTTTTCCTCGCAATATAACCATCAAAAAAATCAGTGATACAGGCGAAGAAAAAACAGAGTGAAGCTACAGGACCAAAGATGTGCTGCTTGTCCGGCATGAGTTTAGCAGCATAGAGCGCTGAGAGCACAAAGGGGATCAAAATGATACGGAATATAGTCAGCCGATTGGGGAGATTGTCGATTTCCCAAATCTTTTGCTCAAGTTTTTCGGCGTTCATCTCCCACATTTTGAGGGAAAAAAGCCGTATAGGAAACCTTTTTTCCCTCTAATATCCATATCTTATATCTGTGACAATGAAGAGTAGGCTCTTTTGAGCTAAAAGGAAGTTATTTATGGCGAAGGCACTGAATCTTGTTTCAACTGACAGTGGAAAAATTGAAAAGAGAGTATTTCCAAGATACCCGCTCAATCACCTAACTTTTCGATCAAAAGAAAATACGGATAAGGCCCTAAGCACTTTCGAAATCATCGATATCTCTATGACAGGAATGCAACTTGAAAAGAAGTTTGGTGATCAAGACCACCAAAGAGGTGATCACATCCAAGGTGTTATTAGCTGGTACGGAGAAAAATGTGATGTTTTTGGCGTTGTAAAATGGAGTAAAGATAATCGAATAGGAATCCTTTTCGATGAAAGTCCCCTTGCTCAAGAAAAAATTCAGAACTTTCTCAATATTGATTCCTTTATTAAAAATCTGAAGCCGCTTCACGAGGATCGGTTTGGTCTTCCAAGACCCCAAGGTCTTCATTACTGGTTGAGAGCTGATGGTCCTTTGGAACTCTTTGTATGGTCCTATAATGGAGGGCAAGAGATCGCGAAGTTTCAAATTATTATGTTTAGAGACTTTATTGAATGGGAAGACAATAGAGGTAAAAAATCTGGTCTTGTTCTCACTCGAAGAGATTTAGAAACTCCGCTTTTCACTGAAGATGAATTCGCCTTTAAACTTGATTCTGATATTGATCCTAAAAAAAGAGAACGAGCACAACGATTTCTAGAAAAAATCCCTCGATCCTACCTTGATCCCGAGGTTCATGCTTTTCTATTAAGAAAAATTAAGTAAGAATAGTGCCAAACAGAGTCTCACTCGGCAGTACGCATCATAGATGTGACTAGGAGCTATTATGAATCGAAATCTCGCACTAGAATTTGTTAGGGTCACAGAGATGGCGGCCATTGCCTCGGCCCGGCTTATGGGAAGAGGTGATGAAAAAGCTGCTGACCAAGCGGCTGTTGACGCTATGAGGTCCATGCTTGATTCGGTTGAGTGTTCAGCTACTGTTGTGATTGGTGAAGGTGAGCGTGATGAAGCCCCAATGCTTTATATCGGTGAAAAAGTGGGGGCAGGTGAAGGACCTGATCTAGAAATCGCTCTTGACCCTCTTGAAGGAACGACAATCTGTGCTCGAGGGAGTCAAAACGCTATTTCAGTTATGGCGATAGCTGAGAAAGGTAACCTGCTTCACGCTCCAGATACTTATATGAATAAAATTGCCGTTGGCCCTGAAGCAAGAGGTCTTGTTGATATCAATCTTTCTCCAACTGAAAATCTTAAAAGAATTGCTGATGCAAAAAACTGTAGAATCCAAGATCTAACGGCTATTGTTTTAGATCGACCACGTCACGAAGGTTTGATTCAAGAAATTAGAGATGCGGGCGCTAGGATATATCTTATCGGAGATGGAGATGTTTCGGCTGCGATCGCGACGGCCAATCCAAACTCGGGGATTGATGTTCTTTTTGGTATTGGTGGTGCTCCAGAGGGAGTCATTGCTGCTGCGGCACTTCGATGTGTTGGTGGTGATTTTCAAGGTGTTCTTAAACCAAGAAATAATGAAGAAATTGAACGTGCTGCTAAAATGGGAATCGATGACATCAACAAAGTTTTCACAATCGAGGAATTGGCAAATGGAAATGTTATGTTCTGTGCGACTGGTGTGACTGATGGTTCATTCTTAGAAGGTGTTCGATTCAAATCATGGGGGGCAACGACTCATTCAATTGTCATGCGAAGCGAGTCGGGAACAATTCGACATATCCGTGCTGAGCACCACTTTGATAGAAAGCCGAGGTATTAGATGCCAAGTGTAGATAGAACGACAACTTTCAATGCTTCTATTGAAGATGTTTTTGCCGTTTTAAAAGATTTCCGTTCTTATCCTGAATTTGTTGATGGGGTAGAATCGATTGAAGTTCTTGAAGAAAGTGATACTAAAGTTCGAGCGGCTTACGTTGTGAATATGATTAAGAAAATTAACTATGTTTTAGATATTTCTTTGGATGAACCCAACTCTGTGACTTGGAAACTTGAATCGAGTGACTTTTTTAAAAAGAATGATGGTCATTGGTACCTGAAAAAAATTTCGGATGATGAAACAGAAGTGACTTACGGGCTTGATATCGAGTTTAAAGGTTTAGCACCTAAGATGATTGTGAATAAGCTTGTGAAAACAAGTCTTCCTTCTATGATGAAGGCCTTTCAAGAGCGATCGGAGGCATAATGACTGACGAAAAGAAAAACCTCTCAAACTTTATTAAAAAGGCTATCGATACCGGTCTTGGTGCCGCCTTTATGACGGAAGATATGATTCGGACGGCACTTTCAGATATGCCAAATAAAGAATCAGTGAATAACATCATTAGTACCGCCAAGAATGCGAGAGATGAATTTTTAGGGACTGTTAAAAGCGAAGTTTCTTCTTTCTTGAAACACATTGATGTACCAGGAGAAATCGATCGAATTCTTGAAGAGTATGATATCGACGTCAACGCAAAGATCTCCTTCAAGAAAAAAAATAAACCGAATGAGTAATCTTACTCAGAACTATCAAAATCTCATTAAAGAAATTGGTGACGTTCAACTTGTTGCCGTTACAAAAAAGCGTTCAGTAAAAGATATCGAAGCACTCTATAAACTTGGACAGCGAGACTTTGGAGAGAACAGAGTCCAAGAACTTCAAGATAAAGCTGAACAGCTGAAGACCTTGAAAGATATTCGTTGGCATATGATCGGGCCGCTCCAAAGAAATAAAGTGAAGCAATTATTAAAAATACCTCAGCTCTACGCCATTCATTCGGTTTCGAGCCTAAAACTTATTGAGGAACTTAATAAATACCAACATCAAGTGAATATCTTTCTCCAAGTGAATACTTCCATGGAAGATGAAAAGTCTGGCTTTGAAACGCTAGAGGAAATCAGGGAGGCTGGCTATGCCATGGATGTTCCCGTTTATGGCCTTATGACCATGGGAAAACTCAGAACTGATAAATTTGAGGCAGATGCTCAAAAGTGCTTTCAGAAGCTTGTCGATCTTAAACACCAACTTTCACCCCACTTAAAGCTTTCCATGGGAATGAGCCAGGACTACCACATAGCGTTAAAAATTGGGACTGACTATATTCGAGTAGGGTCAAAGCTTTTTGTTTAATTTCTTACATTCCCCGTCACAGTAGTTAGAAATTATTAAGTTTATAAAGTTGAGCAAAATAGTTTGCCGTCCTATGTTATCTCCATCAAACAAGCCAAGAGGTCGGGGAGGACATCACTATGAAAAAACTAATCGTTTTAGGATTTATTATAATCACTTCAAACGCTCTGGCCCTCTGTCCCCTGAAAAGCTATTCACTAAATAATCTCGCTACCAAAGCTCGTTCCTTAGAGAAGAATTTTCAGAAACTTACAACCTGTTATAAAGATTCGAATGTTCAAGCTCCTGTAAAAGACATCATGAGTGCCATCCGAAAACTTTCTTACACTTTTAGTGGTCAGAAACAACCGCCAGCAACAAATCCAGGAGATGGTTTTGGTGATGGAACAGGAGACGACACTGGTGATGATGGTTGGGGAGAAATTGGTACAGTTGAAAATTTCACTCCAGTTTATGAAGATGAGCTTCAAAAATTAGACTTGGGTGGCCTTCAAACTGATGTACAGCGTGCGATGGAAGCCTTCTTCCAACTTTCTCAACTTTCAAAAGACCAAAGACAAAACGCTGAATGTTCTTCAGCGGCTAACAATAACAACGTATGGATTGGACTTATTGAAGTTTTCAACGGCTTTGCTCCAATGGCGATGGCTACGCTCTCAAAGGGCGCGCCCCAATTATCACCTTATTTACTAGGAGCTCAGGCAGTCGGTTCAGTGGTTCAACAAGTTCTAAAATCACTTCAAGAGAGAGCTGAACGTTATTCAATGGTTTCTGCTGAAAAGAGAAGTGCTTTTATCGATGCTTCATGCCTTTATCACGACCTTGCGTTGAATACCTTTGTTCTCGATGAAACATTAAATACAGAAGGGAATTATTACGAATCGATTCTTGAAAGCACAAAGCTGAAGCGTGATACTTTACTTTCTCAAGTTAAAAATGAATCTCAAATTTTAAAGATTCTTTCTCAAGAATTTATTGATATTTCTGAAGATCTCAGTGACTTTGTTGACTTTGAATATGCAGGTAACAAGTCTGAAGTGACTGATCCAATCGATGACATCATTAATGATGATAATGGTGATGATTGTGATGATGCTTGGGGTTGTGATGATGACTGGGATGGCGGTTGGGGAGACGACTCCAATCTAGGAGATAACTATAGAAAGACTTATGTTTGTTCTGCCCTTCAGAAGTACTTTGACGAAAGAAACTTTGGAGTTGCTAGGTCACAAAGATATAAGGTTTACCTTTCTTATTTAAGAAAATTTATTAAAGACAGTGGACTAAAGAAGTCTCTCGTTAGTTTTGATATCAATTATGACATATTTACGGACGCTCTTAATGAGCTTCGGTATGGAAACAGTACTGAGTGTGAAGTCTCTCACTTTGAGCGTCCTTTAAAATTCTTTGCAAACTATGTTGAAGTTGCCAAAGAAAAGCTTAACTACGATGAAGAATTGGTATCAATGCCGATGAGTGATATGCAAAGTTTCTATATCAGCTTGAAAGATGTTTCAGAACTTTCTTATGATGTGTACCTCTTAGAAGAGAAGGTCGCTTTCTTAGAAAGAATTCAAAGTGAAAACATCGAAGTTGATCTTGGTGAAATCTATTTACTCGAATCTTCTATTAACTCTCAACTCGTTAAGGGTAAGAAGTATTCTTACTCATGGTTAGAGTTTAATAGTAATAGAGGGGTTGAGTTCCTCCATTCATTTAAGAAGAAATTCGATCTTTATGAATCAAAGATCAACTCAAGTAGTGATAAGCAGAAAAATTGTCAGCTGATCTCTAAATTAGGAAGAGATTTTAGAGTGGCTCAGAACATGAGAGAGAGAAATATTCTTTACTGTCAGATCATGTTCCCCTTCGTGAACTCAGTTGATCACGCAGAGTTTGCTTCTCTTTGTCAGAAGCACGGGATTGAAGAATACAAGTTTGAAGGACCGACTGCGGCTCCAGAGAAGAAAAGAAGAAGATATTTCATTCCGATCATGATAGGGCCACTCGTTCCAACTCCGATTTATTGGGGTAAAAAACCTGAAAGGTCTGTTGCTTTTAGAAACCTTTATTCTAATTACTCTGAAACTTATAAAGAAGTTGAAGAAATGAATTCTAAAAACCAATGTGGAAATCAGTTTGATGGAACTAAGCTCGACTTGGACTAGAGTCGTCGTTCTTACGGGGGCCGGAATTTCGCAAGAATCCGGTCTCCAAACTTTCCGAGGTGCTGATGGGCTTTGGGAAGGGCATAGAGTAGAGGAAGTTGCGACTCCTGAGGCTTTTGAATCTAATCCGCACCTTGTTCAGAAATTTTATAATCTTAGAAGAAATCATTTAAAAACAGTCGAACCTAATAAAGCTCATTTTGCGCTTGCTGAGTTTGAAAAAAAATTTAAAGGCAAATTTACATTGATTACTCAGAATGTTGATGATCTCCACGAGCGAGCGGGGTCAAAAAATGTTCTTCATATGCATGGAGAGCTTAAAAAAGTTCGAGATATCAAAACTGGGGAGATTCAGCATTGGGAAGATGACCTTACCGTAGAGAGTGGCTTGAGGCCCCATATCGTTTGGTTCGGAGAAATTCCCTTTCATATGGACCAAATCCAAGAGGCTTTAGAAGAGTGTGATCTCTTTGTGGCCATTGGAACCTCCGGTTTGGTTTACCCTGCGGCAGGCCTGGTCAATTGGACTCCGCAAAATTGTCATAGGGTAGAGATTAATCTCGAAAATACTCCCGTTAGCCCGGCATTTCATAAGAAACTCCATGGAAAGGCGAGTGAAAAGGTTCCAGAGTTTTTCTCACTGTGATAATGTGTTGCTATGCAAACAGACTTATTTGCGGCTAAAGAATCAGAGTTTCCACTCGCCTATAAAATCCGTCCCCAAAATTGGGACGAGTTTATCGGCCAGAAGTCCGTTAAAGATAAAATTTCTAAATTGAATAAGGATAACCTCAAGCATTTTATTTTTTGGGGACCTCCAGGGACAGGAAAAACCACCCTTGCTCATCTTATTTCTGAACAAATTGGAATAAAGGTTCATCATTTCAATGCCGTTTTAGGTGGAGTCCCGGAGCTTAGAAAAATTATAAAGGGAATTCTGGAACTCAAAAAGTTTCATCAGGAAAAAGCCATTATCTTTATTGATGAGATCCATCGATTCAATAAGGCCCAACAGGATGCCCTTCTTCCTTACCTTGAGCGAGAAGACTTTATTCTTTTAGGTGCGACTACAGAATACCCACAAACAAGTCTTAATAGAGCGATTCTTTCGAGAGTGAACACCCTTGAACTTAAAAAACTTAACAAAGATGATATTTATACCATCCTTGAAAGAGCTCTTGATGTCGAAGAAGACTTTATTGAAGAACCTTGTCTTCAATACCTTTGTGAGTACTCAAATGGGGATGCTCGTTATGCCCTTAATATCATTGAACAGATGCTTGAACTTGAGGATCGCTCGCTCGAAGTTCTAAAAGAGTTATTGGGTAGGCAAGCTCGTCAGTACGATAAAAATTCTGATCGGCATTATGACGTGATCTCAGCTTTTATCAAAAGTGTTCGAGGCTCAGATGTTGATGCTGCGATCCTTTGGTTGGCCGTGATGATTGATGGGGGAGAAGACATAGAGTTTATCGCTCGTCGTTTAATTATTCTTGCCAGTGAAGATGTAGGGAATGCTGACCCTCGTGCCCTTCAAATAGCAACAAGTGCTCATTATGCCATCAAAAATATTGGAATGCCGGAAGCTCGAATCATTCTGGCACAAGCGACGGCCTATCTTGCTCGAGCACCAAAAAGTAATGCAAGTTATCTCGCTATCGATAAAGCTTTGGAATATGTGAGAAACAATCCTACAGTTGAAGTGCCAACTCATTTAAGAAACCGACATCCCGACAAAAAGAATTATAAATACCCTCATAATCATCCTAACCATTGGACGGAACAGGTTTACGATAATACCAATGAGTACTTCTTCGAATCTTCGAAATTAGGTTATGAACGTCTACAAGATGATTATCTCTCTAAAATTAGAGACCAATAGCTCTCAATCTTTCTAGTAAGAACTCATGTGAATTAATTGGAGGGTATTTCGCTCCGGCACCAATACAGGATGGAATGCATTCTAATGTTGCCTGTGGGTGAGGGTGAACAAAAAATGGCATACTAAATCTTTCAGAGGAGCTATCTTCAGGATTGATCACTCGGTGAGTTGTTGCAGGAATCACATCGTTAGTAATTCTTGAAAGCATATCTCCGGAATCAACAACGAGTTGACCTTCTTTCGTTTCAACGTCGAGCCATTGACCATCGCGATCGAGCAGTTGAAGACCTGAAGCGGTTGCCCCCATAAGAATAGTAATAAGGTTAATGTCTTCGTGAGCAGCTGCCCTAACGGCACCGGCAGGAATATCATTCGCAACAGGGGGGTAATAGATTGATCGAAGGATAGAATTCCCTTCATGAATCATATCTCTGAAGTAAGACTGAGGAACATCAAGGGCAATCCCCAGGGCATCAAGTAGGTAGTTAGAGGTATCATCAAGGGCATCATAAAGTTCCGTAAGGGCTTTAGTGAAGCCTGGTACTTCGGCTTCAGGCCAAACATTATCAAGGTAAAAGTTTTTGAATGGGTGATTAGAGTTTACTTCCCTACCAACATGCCAAAATTCTTTAAGGTCAGGAACATCATTATTTTTTGCGTGTTCAACACCGAAAGCAGTATAGCCTCTTTGACCAGCCCCACCTTCGTAATTGTATTTTTGTTTTTTGTCGGAAGGAAGTTTGAAAAAATCATTTACCAATTGATAAGAGGTTTTAATCGTATCAGACTTCACATTGTGATCTGTAAGGATGATAAAACCATAGTCTTTGATTCCAGAAAAAAGTTGGTCTACAAACTTTGCTCTCTCTGTCTCATTACCTTGGGTAAAACTGAGTAGACTTAATTCTGGTACTTTTCTTTCCACGCTGGGCTCCAATCGGTTGATTACGACACGTTACGTAGCAAACTTTATGGAAAACCACCAGTTTTGATGAGGTTTAAGGGTAAAAAAGTTATATGCAGTGCGTTTTTTGGCGTTTAAGAGCTGATCCCCGTCAGGTTAAAGTCCCTTCTGAAGTCATCCGATAAGAGTCACATGAATACAAAGTACTATGTTGTTAAAAAGGATAATGTGGTCCAAGAGGCTAAAAATTTTTGGGATTATATCGTTCTCAAGCTTGGGCTCGAGCCTTTTATTCAAATTCTTGTGAATCTTTTCAAAAGACTTTTTGAGCAAGTAACGTCATTGAAGCAGTTTGAAGAAATTAATAAGTTCTTTGATGAGACCCTTTTAAAGGTTGTGGTTTTTTTAGATCATCTTCAACTTGGAAAAGCTTAGTTTCTTCTTCCATTTCCAAACTTTAAGATTATTCCACCATTAATTCGAAAGGGGACAGGATCCAAGGGAATCTCTGTATTAACCCGACCTTGTAGAGTTGCGGCGTTCTCTCTTTTCCCTAAAGAGAGTTCAGGGGAAGTGTAGGAAGTTGTTATAACTTGATAGTTACGTGGAAGGATATTGGTTTTATTACTGCTAATGCCTCCAGTAGGAGTTGAATAGCCTAGAATGATCTTTCCTGATTTTGGAGTTTCGTGAAGTATCGAGAAACGAAACTGCCCACCCAATTGGGTTCCGATATATTGAGATTGAGCTCCAATGATCTTACCTCGTTCTAGAAATCTTTTGTAGGAAACATCTGCATTGAGTGAGTTAGGAGTAAGTTGGAGATTTTCTGGATAGCTTTCAGGGCTAAAGACTTGAACTTGATCGACCAGTCCTGGGGAGAGATTAAGATTCAAGTTTGCATCGAGACTCGATTTTTCTGTTCTCTTTTTTAATGAGAGCCCGGGGGTGACTGTAATATCTGCATCTCCGGAAACATTGATATTTTTATCAGAGATTAATGATCCTTCAAGTTGAGCATTCAAATAACCATCAAAAACAAATCCATCTTTTTCAATAATTCTTGTGATAACCTTTTTCCCTGTTGCAAAATAAATTCGATAAAAAGGACCTGATTGTTCAGCTGTTCGATTGTAATCAGTCTGACTTAAGTTCAGAGATGTGTTTGCGTAAGTCCCAAAAACCTCACCAGATTTAAGTTCACCATATTGATTTGTGTTTCTACGTTTGTCTTTCTTGGCTAAGATACCCATGAGCTCGTGCCCCTCAGTGGTCTTTGCTCTGAAAAAAGTAAGGCTACTGTTTATCTTAAATGTTTTATTTTTGATCTTGTCTAGTTCTCCGTCTTTATAAATCTTTTTAGCCTCATTAACTGTTTTCCCCCAAGTCATTTTAAATTTATGAAGATCGTAAGGTTTATCATCAACGATTGCAGACCTCATGTTCTTATCCATTGCCAAGTTATAAAGAAGAGAGCCAATACTATTCCTGAAGGTTCCAATATGTTCCTGACGATCGCCTTTATATTGATAGAAGCGATCTCGTTCTCCAATATCATTTTTATTACCAAACTCTTGAGGTGAAGCTGAAGTAACGCCATCCATATTTTTTACTTGAATTCGGTCATAATTATTCAAGATCATTTTTGTAGGATCCTCTGGGTCGACAATCATGCTTATAACATGTTGACCTTGTTTTGTTGCATAAGACATTGTGAAAGCTTCAAGGCTCGGATTTATTTTTTTAATGAAGTCGTTATGGGCCATGTGAATGTCACCACAAATACCCCCATACTTAGATTCATCAACTTTAATTAAATCATTTGTTGTAATTCTTCCTTGATTAAACGCAGGTTGGAACTCAGCTCTCTCATAACTATATTTGATAGCATCAGATAATCTTGCCGCAAATTCTGCTTGCTCTTTTAATGTTCTGTCTCGAACTCGATACTCAATAATTTTTTCTTCGAGAGTTGCATAAAACTCTCTTTCATTTTTAGTTTTTCTTAAGGAGTTCAGTACATCTTCACTTTCAAGGGTGGAATTAACAAATTCAAGATCTTCTTCCTCGGGAGCTCGAACATTCGTAGCTTGGGCGAGAAAAACCATTTCAAAGGTTTCATCTTCTATCGTTTTCGATTTAACAACATGTCTTTTCTTATTTTTTTCTTTGTCTGTTAGGCAAGGCTCTTCATCGATGACTCTATCGATTTCATTTTTAAGTTGAATAGAGCTCATAATATTTTTGGCCGTGATTTCATCGACTTTACCAGCGTTGATGTCGCTGATGACAGAACGATCAAGCTCATCAAGAGTTGGTCCAACAACTTGTTCAACTTGTCCGTAAGTGGAAAATGTAATCAAAAATAACAGCAGTCGCATGACTAACTTATCGGAATTTAAGAAAAGAAAATAGAGAAGCGGAGTTTGCTAGTCGGGATTAGCGGAGCCTCTTAGCTCGAACTGGTTGAGTTTGAGCGTTATCATTAGACTTAACCTTTTCAAAGATACTATCGAGGTCCATGACCTCATCATTTTTTGAAAGCTCAGTTGTTTTCTTGGTGGGGGCTTTATCTTTATTGAGAATGTCAGCAAGACTCAAAATTCGCTTCTTTTTCTTGGTTTGAGCGGGGGTTTTTTGGACTTCTGTTTGGAATTCTTCGAGATCTTTGACGAGTGTTTCGGCGTCATCAATGGAATAGTTTGCATGGGCAATGACGGGAATAATGAATAAAAACAACCACTTCATACTCTAATCATAGAAGAAAATCGTCTTTTAAACAATCGTATGTTATAAAACCGACCGTTATGAACCCTGATTTGAATTTAGAATCCTATGATTTTGAGCTTCCAAGTGAGCTCATCGCTCAAGAGCCTAACCCTTCGCGGCATGGGTCTCGCTTACTTGTTTATCACGAAGACTCAGGGGAAATTACCCATAGTTATTTTTCAGAGCTACCAAATTTTTTGGGAAGAGATGACACTTTAGTTTTTAACCAATCTCAAGTCTTTCCCTGTCGATTGCTTGCGAAGAAACCTTCTGGCGGAAAAGCTGAAATTTTCTTTTTAGAATTAAAACCTAACGAAACGGGGAATTATTCTTGCTTGATTCGTTCGAACGGTAAGAAAGCTATAGGAGATCAATTCTTAGTGAATGATCTTCCCATAACACTTGAAAAAGTGCTTGAACAAACCTTTGAAGTCTCTCTACCAGAAAGCTTGAATCTGGAATCTTACTTAGAAGAACATGGTCATGTTCCCATCCCTCCTTATATTAGAAAAGGGGAGGACTCTCAGTCAGATAAAGAAAACTATCAAACTTTATTCGCAAAAATAAAAGGCTCCGTTGCAGCACCGACTGCAGGACTACACTTTTCTAAAGAGCTATTAGCACGAATTCCTAATAAAGCTTTTGTGACTTTGCATGTAGGAATGGGAACTTTTAAACCCGTAACTTCGGAAAGCATTGTGGATCATAAGATGCACTCAGAGCAGTTCTTCGTTGATAGGGAAAATATTCAAAAACTTAATCAGTCAAAAAATATCATCGGGGTAGGGACGACTTCTCTAAGAGTACTAGAGTCGATTTATTCAGGAGAAAATTTTCCCGAAATGAGCGATTGGAGTTCAACTGATATCTTTCTTCATCCTGGAAAAGAGGTGAAAAGTATTCAAGGGTTGATTACGAATTTTCATTTGCCCAAGTCGAGTCTCCTAATGTTAGTGAGTTCATTAATAGGAAGAGAAAAAACGTTAGAGCTTTATCATGAAGCGATTAAAGAAAAATATCGTTTCTTTTCTTATGGGGATGGAATGCTTATTTTAAGAAAAGGTTGGGGGCGATGAGTTTCTTTAATCTTAAAGCGACATCAGGAAAGGCTCGAGCAGGAGTCATTAAAACCTCGCGCGGAGAAATTAAAACTCCAGTTTTTATGCCGGTGGGGACTCGGGCCGCCATTAAAACTCTGACCACTGATGATATTGAAGAACTTAATGCTCAAATCATTCTTGGGAATACTTATCATCTTTTTATAAGACCAGGGCATGAGTTGATTGAAAAACTTGGCGGTCTTCATAAATTTATGACATGGGAAAAACCAATCCTCACTGACTCGGGTGGGTTTCAAGTTTTCTCGCTATCAGGACTTAATAAAATTACCGAAGAGGGTGTTTGGTTTTCATCCCACGTTGATGGAGCGAAACATTTTATTGGTCCGAAAGAATCGATGGAGATTCAAAAGGCCCTTGGCTCAGACATTGTGATGGCCTTTGATGATTGCCCAGCGCTGCCGGCAACAGACAAACAACTTGATGAAGCTTTGGATAGAACTCATCGTTGGGCAAAAATTTGTCGAGATTATGAACTTCAAGCTCATCAAAATCTTTTTGGGATTGTTCAGGGAGGATTGGATTTAGAACGAAGAAAACAATCCCTTCAAGCTTTAGAAGAACTAAATTTTCCAGGTCTTGCGATTGGTGGTCTTTCTGTTGGTGAAAAAAACGATGAGATGAGACAGCTGCTTCAAGACTTTGCCCACCAGATGCCGGCAGAAAAACCAAGGTATCTCATGGGAGTTGGGAAACCGCTTGATATTCTTCATGCGATCAAAGAAGGTGTGGACATGTTTGATTGTGTCCTTCCTACTCGGAATGCAAGGAACGGACAATTTCTTACGAGTCGCGGTCCTATCAATATCAAAAATGAAAAGTTTAAAGAAGAT
>JAUHYH010000206.1 GCA_030426585.1 Bacteriovoracia bacterium | reverse complement strand
GCTCTTAATGAAGAATACCAAAATGAAGAAAAGTTATTTCAAGATGGTGCTCTTCCAGATTTCAAAAGCTTAGAGAAATCAAATGAAGAAAAAGCCATTCTTCTCTCCCAAATTCATTACAACGAGATCTCTTTTGCTGCTGTAGACGAGGAGTTTGAACCTCAAGCTGATATCTCAGATGAAGTAAGCCTAACTGATCCAACATTACAAAATTTATAATCAACCTATAAATTGAAGATTACTCAAGGTCACCAATCGGTGGCCTTTTTTTATTTTTGATATCAGACTTATTTCGCCCAGTTTTTGTGGCACCAAAAAACCCTACTTTAATGGCTGCCTTAAATACTTGGCTAAAAGAAAATTCCTTAAACTCTTTAAGATCAAGGGGTTAGCTCCGATAATGTTTTAATCACCGAACCCATTGCCCATTCAAGACTTATCATCAAGAAATTTGAATATAATAAAGATATGTATAACCAGAATGGCTATGGCCTCATCATTGTAACTTTTTTTGCAACCCTACTTGGGTTGTCTGGGAATATCTTTCTAATGAACTCACAATTAGATAGAAATAGAAAAGTCACTGAACACTATGAACTCATTGTTGAGGATCACAAAAGCCAGGTCAAAGCTCTTCTTTCATCTTTTAGAGAGTGTACCTACAATCTTGAAGGCCAAATGGTGGGACAGCCATTACAAACACTCCCAGGAAAAGCTGTTCCTAGCTTAGGATATAGAGATAGCAATCAGGTTATTTGGCCCAATTATGAAATACAAACAAAACATGGACCAGTTCGAGTTGATTCAATTCAGGTCTTAAATATCCCTGACAAAGATGGGGTTTTAAAAGATCACCTCGTGGTCGCTATGAACGTAAACCCCGATAATCGAGCAGACTTTAAATCTTTAAATCAGAGAATGATTAGAATTCCTCTGGTCGCTGAAAAAATCGGAAACCAAATCACTAGATGTTATTACGAAGAAGGAACTTTTGTTCAAGATAGTCTTCGCGATCAATGTACAAGACCCGAAGTTGGTGGTGTTTTTACTCCACCCTTTACATGTGTCGTACCTCCTCCTCTTGTTGATGACGGAAATTTTAAAACTTGTGGATTCAATCCAATTAAAATCCAGCAGGTAGCTGGTCGTTTGGAGATTGTTTGTGATAGTTAAGAAAATTTTAAGAAATTCTATCGGAGCGACTCTCTTAGAGGGTGTTATCACTGCAGGTATCATTGGGATTAATGTCCTGGGGTTTATGCATATGCAAACGACCCTGAGCAAAGAACAAACTAAGCAAAAAGCTTTTGATCAAATCTCCTACTCTGGAAGAATGATACAGCAAGTAATGAGAAATAGGGCCATATGCACCTTAACTGTTAGAGACAATCCTATTGACCAAGCTTTTGCAGATCTTTCAAACGGAGTTGTTGATCCGAATGATCTCAATAATTTCATTCCTATAAATGAAGACTTGATTCCGAAAGATTTAGGACAAGATGTTTCTATCAGTGAGTATCGGATTATTACTGATGCTAATAATTATTACCTTGAAGTTACTTATGCTATTGCTCAACCTAACAACGGTAAAGCAATTGGATTTGAAACTATTGTAAGGCGCCACCTTCTAAATACAAAAATTGATCCTATTACAAATAACTTTATCGAATGTCAGAGTGAAGAAAAGAATAATATTGAAAGTGTGTCACAGCTTGCATGTGTAAGCATTATGGGCGAAGAATTTGAAATGGACCCCAATACCGGTGCTTGTAAGCCAAAGGCAGAAGACAGGACACCTGATGATCCACAGTCCAAAGATTGTGGTCCAGGCGCCAGTTATAAACTGACTAAAGTTGGGAATACCTTTGAGCTCGATTGTAAACCTTGCGTACCACAAACCAAGTTCGCTAAATGGCGATGTGAGAAAGGTAAATTTAGCGGAGTTAACTGGGTCAATGTTTGTTATTACCGAACAGTTGGATGTGAAGGGTCTGTTGATGGTCTTCATCAAAGTGATGATGACTTATTTTTCATGCAAGGACCTACTAAAGCTAAAGGTGGTGACACAGGAACAAGAAAAAACTGTAAGAAAAAAAGAAGAGCATGCCCTGGAGAAAATGTTAATCCTGAAGATGCTGAAGAAATTGCTCAAGAGAGTTTAATGTTTGTTCAAAAGCATTACGAATCAATTGAAAGAAAATATCGCGAAGAATATCTTGTAGCCAAACAAACTAGCAAAGTTGAAGAACTTAAGGTTATTGCAGAACTAAAAATTCTTTTTGAGGATTTAGACTTCGCTATGGAAAATATCAACCGAGCTCTCAAAGCAGAATCTAGCAATGGAACAATTAAAGACATCAAAAGAAAAGCTGAAAATATAAAGGACAGTGCAAATAAGTACAAACCGTAAAAAGGCTAAAAAGCATATGAATAATAACAAAGGATTTTCATTAATAGAGATCATGATTGGAGTTAGTATCCTAGCAGTAAACCTGCTTGCCTCTAAACACCTACAATCAATTGCCAACAAGAGCAAGGTTCAGGATGAAAACCTACGAGCAATCGCCGAAACAGGTCGAGAGATTGAGAAAATGCTCACTTCCCCCAAAGCTTGTTCTGACAATTTTAAAGGGAAAAACCCTAACTCTTTAATTAATGACCTATCCCTTGATGACAAAATTATTTCTAAAGCAGTTAGTAATACTGTAAGAATTGATAAGTATGAAATTATTAATGGTGCTGATGGTAAGAATTATCTCCAAGTCACATTTGCTAATGCCCAACTACCCGGTGGAAACTCCGCTTTATTTTCAGCTCAAAGACGATATTTAATAAATGCCCCAGTTGATGCCAGTGGAAATTTTAGCGATTGCAACTCAACAGAGAACATTGAAAACAAAGAACTAATCACAGAGAATCTTGTTTGCCAAAACCTCTCAGGCGAGATGAACCCCAACGCCAAATGTGATGTCTTCAAAAGAGATCTTGAAGCCACCCCGCCAGAAGGACTCAACCGTGCTGCTCGTGGAGGATCTTTTAAAATTGTTTATGAGAATGGACAACAGAAGATTGAAGCGAAGCCATGTACATTAAAGAAACGACTCATTGATAATCACCCAATGTCTGGTTGCCACAAAGGTAAAGATGTTAATATTGACGACTTTGTTGAAAACTATGACGACGGAAAAGTCGAAACAAAGGGTACCGCAGGAATCATTGGAGTTCGCTGGATCAATGTTTGTGTTTATAGAAGTTATTGTGAAGAAGACCCTGAAGGACCAACCTTTGGCAAAACTTATTTCAAAGTTGGTAAAATGAAAGGTGGCTTTGGTAATGATAAAAATGACGATGCCGGTTCAAAAAACGGGTGTGAAAGAACAAAACTTCCTTGTGATGGTGCGGAACTAACCGGAGCCACTGCTTCTGGGCTCACCTACACACAAAGTATTACTGCTAAACAAAGCTATGAACTAACAAGAACTTATGTAAACGATATTAAGAAATTCATTAATGCTGGAAACTTAAATGAAGCTTACGGAATTTTTGGTGATTTAAAAAAAGCCGCTGATAAAGCTGAGCGATCTTCTTATTTAGCTCAACAAAGTTCCCAAGTAAATCCAAACAATGAAACAAAAAAAGCTGCCAAAGAAGCTAAAGAGTTCAGTGATCTAGCTTGGAAAGAGTTTGAAAAAGGCGGAAAAATTCTCGAAAAAAATGGTGCTTTCCGAGGATTATCCTATTCTGATACAGGGATGGATGCTAAATAAGTACTCGAGATTTAAAATGGTCGGAACGACTGGATTTGATTGTACGACTACGCATCCTGCTCCGTCGCCTTTCAGGTAAATACAAAGTTGCTCCTGCAACTTTTCAGCGACCAGGCTGACGCTTACTCAAGACAATGATTCGGAAATTATAAAAGGAGCCTGAAGGCCCCTTTTGAAATGGTCGGAACGACTGGATTTGAACCAGCGACCCCTATCCCCCCAGAATAGTACGCTACCAGACTGCGCTACGTTCCGACTTTATATACAAATCTTTTATTCTAAAAATTTTCAAAATTCAAAAAAAGCTTC
>JAUHYH010000205.1 GCA_030426585.1 Bacteriovoracia bacterium | reverse complement strand
ATAGGGGAAGAAATTTTAAATTCAATACCGAGATTTAAACTCATATCTTTGAACTTAAGATTTCCAAGTGCCTTATAACTATCGCCCTTAGAGATCTCACTGGAAACAAATACAATTTCAGGGAATTTTTTTGATGCGAGAAAGTCCTTAGACTTTAGATGAGTGTCTCTGAGACGAATCCCTGTATCAACAGTTTCAGATAAAATCCTAATTCTCACCTTTTTAATTTCTTCTCCTTCAATCTCCATCAAACCCGAAAAATTATTAAATTTGCCTTGAACTGAAGATAATTTCAAATAAGGGACTTCAAAATTAATAACCGAGTGATCGCGATTAATAACCCAAGTATCAGCGATTAAATGCAGAGGAAAAAAAAATAAAATAAGAATTAGCTTCACCTGACTAAGATAGCAAAAGAATTACTACTAAGAAACAAGACAAGGCTTAATACTTTCTCTACTATTGATAAATGACGAGTTTAATGTCCAAAGTAATCAAGATTGGCTTTCGGTTGAAGGGCGTAAAAAAGTCCTACCAACTCTCAAAGCCTGATATTTATCGACTTCGAGAAAATGATATTGTTCCTGGTGATCCTCTTATCTCAAAGCTAGGTTACGAGAAAATCGATTTAGGCAATCAGCGCTATTACAAAAAATCTAGAAGCTCAAAACGTGCTATTATTTGGCTCCATCCAGGAGGTTATTGTCTTGGCCCCCTCAAGCAAGACTTCACTCTCCTCAATAAGATATCAAAGAAAACAAAATGTGATGCCCTACTCTTGGACTATCCTAAAGCACCAGAATTCCAATACCAAGATACTTTTGCTTTTGTTGAAGAAGTGCTCAGTAAAGAATGCCCACAATACGACGAATATTTTTTAATTGGAGCTTCTGCTGGTGGAGGGCTTGCCTTAGGGCTCACTTATAAACTTAAAATTGATAATAAGAAACTGCCGAGTAAGGTTTTTACTTTTTCTCCATGGATTGATTTAGCACTTTCTATCGATAGTGAATCCTATGAAGCGTCTGACCCTTTTCTTTCAAAAACAGGTCTGAAATTTTTTGCTGAAAATTATGCTCCAGACTCTGCAGTGACTCTTCCCTATGTCTCCCCTTTCTATGCTAACTTTGAAGATTTAGATCTAGATATCTATCTCTATTCGGGTACTCATGAAATTCTCCATCCCACAGCTGTAGAGTTTTTTAGAAAGAATAAAGATCATCCGAGATTAAATCTAAGGGTTTTTGAAAAGATGATTCATTGTTGGCCGATGATGCCTATGAGAGAAGCCCGAAAAGTCCATAAGGAAATTATCAAAGCTATTTGTTAAGCTCTGAATCTATCCACTTCATCGTATAGTATTCATCTTTCTTAACCATAGGAGCTTCAATTGAATATTGATCAGAGATTTTTGCTTGCTCACCCTTATTTTTTAAAAAGTATTCAGTTCCTTGATCATAAAGTTTAGCTCTAAGATAACTTATCTTTTCTTCATAACTAAAGTAATGAAGATCACTCAACCTAATCCCTTCTCCAACTTGAAAGCGAACAGTAGAATTAATTTGATTAGAAAGCTCTTTAAATATCAGCGCGTTTGAAAGGGTAACGTTCTTTTCTCTTGTCTTTAGATATGCTTCAGAAGGCTCTCCCTCAACAAACAAAGGAATATAAGTTGTTTCTTCTGACTGCTCCCCAAATTTTATAAAACCTTTTTTCCATTCAGGGTCCATAGCATAAGTGCGAGCACCCTCGTCCCAACGGGAGACTGAACCTGCTGGAAAAATTAAAAGAGATTTACCTTCTTTTACATGTTGATTAATGATCTTAATCATCTCTTGGTTATATTCTCTTGCTTCAGGAGTTTTTAGAACGTTAACGATATAGGCATTTTCAGCAAAACCGGGGATACTTTCCAAAAATGAAGCCGCTATAACCTTCGTATCAGGTCTGACTTGTTCAATTTCCTTCATCATCAAAAAGGCATCTATTCCTGAAAGCGGATGATTGGCGTAAAAGATAACCGGTTTATCTTTCGGTACGTTATCAAAATTTCCTTTCGTTATTTTTGCTTTAAGTCGGAACGCCTGAGAAAGCTTTGCAAAATAAGGTCCATCCATTTTCTTAAGATTTCTTTGAAGCCTATAAATAGCATTTTTTAAATTTTCTAATCCGAGAGTATTTTTAAACAATCCAGAGACAGTATTTAAGAATCGCCCTACAGCAGTGCTTTCAGTAAAAATTTTAAGTCTTCTTTGCCCATCCTTAATAACCACTCGTATATCAAGAACAGCCTTTTCCATTAAATACTTTCCACAATTGAAAGAGTAACTTGGCATAGCAAGTGAATGGCTCATAAGAATAATCATTAAGAATCGTCTCATAGAACCTACTCTAGATATCTGTTACAAGCATGAATCTGATTTGTGCTGATCCAATCTGCCATCGACTGATATGGGACAGGAAGAGCTTTTTTAAACTCACCATCCCTAACAATATCTGCAATTGCTCCCACTTGATAGTCTGGATGAACAGGTGAAGTATACTTATACACCTTTGCACTGAGCTTAGAGGATGATTCAAACTTATGTGTTTCTACTAAATCAATTAACTCATAGATTTTTTTAGAAATCGCTATTGAATCTTTTTTTGTAAAATAATTGCCTGATTTTCTTTTATGAAAATGAGCAAACTCATAAAGTTCTTTTACAACTTCTTCAACCGCTGGATAAAGAGTATTTTTTTCAAATGGGATATTCAATAATTTAGGGTCTAGCTTATTCCATTCCATCATAAGAAAGTTTAGCGCCTGTTCAACTTCTTTTTTCTCAGATGGTTTTACATTCAAGTATGGGAATTGAGGAAGTAAACTTTCTTCAATAAATGCAGAGAACGAACTAAGGTATTTTGAATTATTATTTTGAGCGTTTATCCTTTGACTAGGAGCTAAATCTGCAAGGTGCTGATCATAGTTTTTATATAAAGCACTTTGAAGTCGACCAACTCTATCCTTTGATAGTTTTCGATTGTAATATTGCCCCTGAAGAAACTTTGGAGAAAGTCTAGGCGCATTTGCATTTTTTAAGTCTTCTCCTCGATTAAAAACAATTCCATAAGGGTTTCTCCAAAAATTTTTACTTGAAGCTCCTGCCGGTCTCGCACTCCAAGAGACAAACTTTTCTAAAGGGAACTGAGTTTCTAAAATTCTAAGGTAGCTTTTGTACTTAGACGAAATTGATTCATAACTCGCACCTGCTAAGAGATCATCGTATGTTTTAACAAGATTATTATAAATTCTCTCAAGATCTTTTATCTCATCAGCAACGCCTGGCCGATCTTTCATTTGAAACACTTCATTAACTCTCCGTCCGAGAAGTGCCATCTCCTGCTTGAGCATATTCTCTTTCCAACCTTTAAGATGGTGTAGATTTCCAATGGGAGGGTTCACAAGTTTCTTCTCAGCTCGGATTTGACCAATTAGATTCTCTGTTCGTTGATGAAGTTCATCCAAAGGGATACCGATTTTAAAATCTTCTGACCATTTAACATACCAGTCCGTCATCATCATATCGGCAAGGGCCTCAGAATAGGCTACAAAATTATAATGCCCAATCTTTCGGTAAAGACTGTGAATCGGTTCAATATAAGTTGCCACCATCGACATAAGTTTCGAATCAAGCTTATCTCCAATTAATCCAGAGAGATCAGGAATTGCGCGGGGAACTCCAAGATCCTTGGTTCTTTGTAACGACTCAGCTGTTAGCTTGTTCTTTAAAAAATCTGTATACTTTTTTCTTTTTCCATAAATGAAGTAACTAAGAACATCTACGTGCTCACTTTTGGTCATGGGTTCTAAACCACTGTAATAACCTTGAGCATATTTTCTAAATTCTGTGTAGGTTGAATAATCTGGCTTCTCCCTCCACTCCATATAACCAGGAATGTAATACGCAGATGAGATTGAAGTTGCGAAAACTTCTTTTTGAAGGAGAATATCGACAATCAACTTCCTCGTTTTTTCAGGATTTTTGAGATCATCATAACGGATCCCTGGAATTCCTGCGAAATGGTGGGCAAGATCATGTTGCATAA
>JAUHYH010000017.1 GCA_030426585.1 Bacteriovoracia bacterium | reverse complement strand
TTGTTGTCATTAAAGAAGCCTGTGGGTCTGCTCACTTAAAAGTTATTTTAGAAACTGGCGAACTTAAAACCTACGATAACGTTCGACTCGCTTCCTGGCTTGCGATGGAAGCAGGAGCAGACTTTATTAAAACTTCTACTGGTAAAGTTCAACCAGCGGCGACTATGCCTGTGACTCTTGTTATGCTTCAAGCAATTGCTGATTATTACCGTGAAACAGGAAAAAAGATTGGAATGAAGCCTGCCGGTGGGATAAGAACAGCTAAACAAGCCGTGCATTATCTTTGTATGGTCAATGAAGTGCTTGGATCTGAATGGTTAACTCCAGATATGTTTCGTTTTGGTGCTTCTACCTTGCTCAATGATCTGCTTAGACAGATCTTTAAACAAGTAACTGGTCAATACTTTTACGACGATATCTTTTCAGTCGATTAGGATTAAATATGAAAGAAGAAACAACAGAATCAAAAGCAGTATCAAAGAATTTAAAATTCGAATACGATCCTGCTCCAGAATCATTTCCTGTAGAAATTGCTGAAAAGTATGGGCATTTTATTGGTGGTGAATTTGTTGCTCCCAATAGTGGAAAATACCTGGATTCAATTAATCCAGCGACGGGAGAAAAACTTTTCTCTTTGGCCGTTGGAGACGCCACTGATGTTGATAAAGCTGTTACTGCAGCAACTAATGCTTTTGAAAATACTTGGGGGAAACTCACAGGAACAGAAAGAGCTAAGTATCTTTTCCGTGTGGCCCGAATCATTCAAGAAAGATCAAGGGAGCTTGCAGTTCTTGAAACAATGGATGGCGGGAAACCCATTAAAGAATCTCGCGATGTCGATCTTCCTTTAGTGGCCCAGCATTTTTTCTATAACGCTGGTTGGGCCGATAAAATGGATTATATTCTTCCAGGGAAAACGCTTAAACCGCTTGGGGTTTGCGGACAAATCATCCCTTGGAATTTCCCTTTATTGATGGCCGCTTGGAAAATCGCTCCAGCATTAGCAATGGGGAATACCGTTGTTCTAAAACCTGCTGAGCAAACTTCTTTAACTGCCCTAAGACTCGCAGAAATCTTTCAAGAGGCTGAACTTCCTGCTGGTACAGTTAATATCGTAACCGGTGCTGGCGAAACAGGAGCCGCTATCGTTGATCACCCAAAGATTAAGAAAATCGCTTTTACCGGATCAACAGATATTGGAAAATTAATAGCAAAACAAGCTGGTAAAACAGATAAGAAGCTTACGATGGAGCTTGGTGGTAAATCAGCTCACATCGTTTTCGCTGATGCGGCCATTGATCAAGCAGTTGAAGGGGCTGTAAACGGAATCTTCTTTAACCAAGGGCATGTTTGCTGTGCAGGTTCACGCTTAATTGTTGAAGAGTCCATTAAAGAAACTTTTATCAGAAAACTTCAGGCTCGCATGAAACAAATTCGAGTCGGGAATCCTCTAGATAAAAATACAGATCTCGGTGCGATTAACTCAACTGAGCAACTAGAAAAAATTAAAGATCTTGTTGAAATTGGAAAAACTGAAGGTGGGAAATTTTGGCAAGTCGACATTCCCCTACCAACAACAGGAAACTTCTTTGCTCCGTGTTTTTTCACTGATCAAAGTATGAGTTCTACCATTTCTCGGACAGAAGTTTTTGGCCCGGTTCTTACAATTTCAACTTTTAGAACTCCAGATGAAGCCATAAAAAAAGCCAATGATACTCCTTATGGATTGGCCGCGGGAGTTTGGTCAGAAAAAGCTTCAAAGATTCACTCTGTTGCTGCTGGCTTAAAGGCTGGAGTTATCTGGGCGAATACCTATAATAAATTTGACGCCGCCTCTCCTTTTGGTGGTTATAAAGAAAGTGGTTATGGCCGTGAAGGTGGTCGCCACGGGCTGCTTCCTTACGTGGAGGTTCAATAATGAAAGTTTTAAAAACTGTTAAAATGTACATCAATGGTGAGTTCCAACGTTCGGAATCCGGTCGTACAGAGGCTTTCAACGATCACACTGGAACAGAGTATGCCCGAGTTTGCCATGCCTCGAGGAAAGATTTTAGAAATACACTCGAAGCGGCAAAATCTGGTCAAGCCAATTGGTCGAAAAGAAGTTCTTATAACCGATCCCAGATTATTTATAGAATGGCAGAAATGCTAGAAGCAAGAAAAGATGAGTTTGTGACAACCATGACTTCTTTGATGGGAACTGATGAAAAGGTGGTTAGAAAAGATATTAGAGCGGCCTTAGACTCTTTGATTTTCTACACTGGATTTTGTGATAAATACCAACAAGTTCTTGGAGCGGTAAACCCTATTAATGGTCCTTATCATAACTTTAGTTCTCCTGAACCCATGGGCGTTGTTGTGATTGTTGATAGTGATGAATTCAAGCTTTCTCTAACAGTCGATAGAATTGCTTCTGCACTCGTCGGTGGAAATAGTGTCATCATGTTGGTTTCAAAAAACTTTCCTGTCTTAACGACTTTATTAGGAGAGATTTTTTCAACATCAGATCTTCCTGCTGGAACGGTTAACCTTCTCTCGGGATCAGCGAAAGAGCTGGCACCCATTTATGCCACCCATAGAGAAGTTCGAGCGCTTAGCTTTCAAAATGAAGATAAAGAGCTTTATCATCAGGTACGATCTGACTCTATTGATAATATGAAACGAATTATTCCGAGAACTGAGAAAACAAATACTCTAGATCATATTCTGAGCACGGTTGAAATAAAGACGGTTTGGCATCCTATTGGGGTTTAATTAGACTCCAATAGGATTTCTGTATTATTTTCAAACACCTTTCTTCAAATTTAGTACCATGTTAGTTTCCATCATTCCTTAAACCTTAACGGAGAAATGTGATGAAAAGAATTACAATGGCTCTTATTTTAACTCTAGCGAGTCTTAACTCTTTTGGCTTTGCAGATATTGCAAACGATTTAGAGTGTGGACCTAAGATCAATAAACAAGCTAAAAATCTTCAGCAAAAAATGGAGAAAGCTATAGAGGATCAAAGTATCTCAATCTCAAACAGATACACTCTTGGTTTTGCTCTTGTTGGTGTGATTAAAGCCTCAGACACATGTGACAAGCTTGGGTTCCATCTTCAAGCCGTCAGTGAAACTCTTGATGATCTTACCGATTAAGTAACTTGTAGCAGACTGTATAGTCTTTTTACAGTCTGCTAACCTCTTCAGTACTATCTAATTTTTAAACACTCTCACCTCATCAAAGCTCTCTAAGTTCCTGTTTTTCCTATTCTTACTCTTGGCACGAACCTTGTATTAATAATGAATAATAATTAATCAACAGGGGCCAGATGAAAGGTTTCAGCAAAATTATTCTTTTATTTTTTCTCGTTTCTTGCGGGGATCTTCTTCAAGAAGGTGTTGATAAAATTGCAGATCAAACCTCTGGGATGTTGAATTTTTCAGACGCTTTTACAGAAGCTGATATTGCCGGTGTTTGGGAAGCTCAAGTTGGGATCGATTATGCACAACTTCATGATGTTTATGAAGATTCAACTTGGCTAAAAATCGATCTTTTTGAACGAATTGATCCTATAAAACTTGAAAATCTAAAAAACAAAGCTCAGAACTGTTCTGTCTCTGCAATGAATGAAGGATCAGTTGACTTCATTGAAACACGTCATTATTTCGAATTTAAAGCAAATACCTACCGTTATCTTGCCGATTCAAAGATCACCTATCAATCCGGGGATACAACTCTATGTACTTTAATTCTCGGAGAAGGAGAATTCTCTATCGTAGGAAGCTATCTTTACCTTCCAGACCTTAAGACCTCTCTTTATGTTGAAATTCACTCCCCTGAAGAACTCTATATGGGTTTTGCAGAATAAAAAAAATTTACTAATCTTTAAGTGTGAATAAAGAACTTCAAAAATTCGATTCTCTAATAGAACAACCTCATGTTTTGAAAGTTGGGAATGATTGTTGGGTAGTAGGAGAAGATCCTAAGCACCTTCTTTCAATCATGATTCATGGAAATGAAATTTTAGGACTTCATCTCATCAATGACCTCCTAGAAAATCCTCCGAGCGTTTCTTTTGGCTTAGTTTTAGGAAACAGACAGGCCACAATGATGAACAAGAGATTTTTCCAACGAGACCTTAACCGTTCTTTTCTCGAAAAAGGCACTTCAAAACTAGAGGAAAGAAGGGCGAAGGAAATTGAAAGCTTTGCCAGACGATTCGAATACATTCTCGATATTCATCAAACTTCTAATGATGCTGCTTCGGAGTTTTTTCTTTGCCGTCATCATAAAGAATCGCTACAAATGAGCCAGATTTTTTCCGATTCTCCACTCGTTTTTTTAAAAGAATCTAAAATGAGCTCCGAAGGCGAAGGTTTTGGAAGTTTTGCCTTGGCGGAGTCACTTCCTTTCTTAACGGTAGAACTTGGAAAGATGGGTTTTGACCCTGAGTATTTCAAAAAAGGGCAAAAAGTCATCCAGGAATTTCTGACGTATAAAGGGGAAAATCTTCAGATTGATAGCGAGCGCGATGCTTATATTTTCTCTCATAAAGTCATAAAGGAAAATGAGGATGACCATCTAATTGAGGGGATCATTAATTTTCAGTTTCTTAATCAGGGTTTAAACATGCTTAAAGAAAGGGAATATCGTTGCCCTATTGATGGCTATGCTCTGTTTCCAAAGTATGGGGAATATCAAAAATTTTCAATTGATTTATGTCAGATCTTAGAAAAGAAAAAGCTTAAGGATGTGGTCGATGACCACATCCTTAAGTAAATTCAATTATCGTTTAAGGTTTAAAATTTCTTGTAACATTGAGTCTGCAGTCGTAATCGTTCGCGTGTTCGCTTGGAAGTTACGTTGCGAGTTCATCATGTTAATAAATTCGTCAGCAATATCGACGTTTGAAAGTTCGATTGACTTAGAAAGAACAGTCCCTCTTCCATCAAATCCAGGATGCCCAATGGCAGCCTGCCCTGATTTACGAGTTTCTTTAAAGAGGTTACGCCCCATCTTTCTTAAGCCCTCATTGTTTTCAAATTTACCAACAGCAATTTGAGAAAGATCTCTCGTAACACCGTTGTCATAGAAAGCTGTTAGAACACCATCATCATTGAATGAAACCGATGATAACGTTGCTGCTCCAAAACCATCTTGAGTGTGTCTCGAAACTGTTGATCTTGATCCATACTGAGTGGCTGCATCTAAACCATTTCCACCATTCGCAATTGTTTTACCAAAATCGAAAACGATTTTCTGATCTGCCCCTGCTCCTTTATTGAAGTTAAATGAGTTTTCATTTTCAGAAACTTCTTGAAGAAGTCCTTTTTCATTAAACTTAACAGTACCCGAAGCCATCTGAACAAGTTTACCTGGCTCTCCGCCTTGAGCATCAGCACCATCAACCATCGCACGGTAAGTCCAGTTATTGTCTTCAGTTTTGTTGAAGTAAAGTCGAACAAGTCTTTCAGTACCTACATTATCGTAAACAGCAACAGTTGTGTTGTAGTTCGATGTTTTCTCAGCTTGTTCTGGGTTAAATTCTATTACCTGTTCTCTAGAGTCGAGGTTTAATAGCATTTTAACTTGTTTTGTCTCAGAAGCTGGAATCGTTGTATTACCAAGATTAATCTTCTTTAGACTATTCGTGATTTTTCCATCTTCATCAGCTTTGAAACCTAGAACAAACTCACCATCTGCAGTTGTTAAGTTTCCGTCTTTATCAAACCGGAAAGCACCATCTCTGGTATAACCACGACCAAATTCAGTTTCAATAGTGAAGAATCCTCCTCCATTGATAGCTAAGTCAGTTGTGTTGTCTGTTCGGTTGATCGTTCCTTGAGTGAACATAGGAGTGATGTGGGCCATCTTAGAACCTGTCCCCATCTGATCTCCACCTTCAACCCCTTTTAATGATCTCGCGATAAGATCTTGGAACTCAGCTCTAGACCTTTTAAAACCAAAGGTCCCTGCGTTTGCGATGTTATCCCCAGTAACGCTCATGCTGTCCCCAGCTGCGCGTAGACCAGAAATACCAATGTTAAATGAACCTAAAACACCCATTTTTCCCTCCTAGAAATCGTGAATTATTAGACGAATAATTCACTTCCGGAGAGGCTCCCTTGCGGACCAGCCTCACCATAGTGTTTATACAAAAATTGTAGAATCAATATTGGTTACAACATTTTCATCCATCTTTCCTTTATTCATTGCAGTGATTAATGTGTTTTTATTCACATCAACAATATAAGCAGCATTGTCTGTGATAATCAGAGACTCTCGTCCGCCTTTTGCACGTAGCATCCCTGCCGCTTCTTTTAATTTAACAAGTTCGTCAGAGCCAATTTCGATATTCCTTTCAGCAAGTCTCTTTGAGGCATGCTTTGAAATTTTAATATCAGTCGACTCTTTTTGGTGGAAATGGTTTTTTAAGATTTTTTCAAAATCTTTTTCACTTCCTTTTGAAGCCGTTTTGTTATTTGGCTTATCAACCTTTTTGGGAACATGATTTTTAATAATGTTACTAATTTCTGACATTACTGAATCACCTTTTCATTGGGTTTTGCATTTTTTGTAAATTCTTTTACCCCTTCGACCGGAGTTTTCTTTTGACTTGGTGAAGTCATATGAAAGCTCGTTACATCTCGAAGAGCAATTTTTCTATTTCCAAGATCTAATAATGGTTCATCACCATCAAAGAAAACTGATTTCACAACACCTTCATGAGATGTTTTGGTTGGAATTTCTCTAAAGGCTTCATCCCAAGCTTTTACCACAACTCTGTATTCTCCTTTTGGAGAATCAAAACCATCGAGGGCCTTACCATTCCACTTTGTTACTTGAGCCCCCTTAGGGAGATCTTCAAGCTTCATCTCATTCGCAACGTTATTTTTTGAATCAAGGATTCTAACAATAACATTTTTGGCATTTTGTTCTAAATTAAAATGAATATTCGCGGGATCACCATCTGCTTTCAACTCAATTGAGTTACCATTTGTCACAACGGTTTTCCCAACAAAGTTAGCAGCAAAAAACTTTCTTTCCATTTTGGAATTTTCTTTCAAACTATCAAATTTGCTATTCATATTGGTAAGCTGCTCGAGCTGAGAGAACTGAGCGAGGTCGGCAGCAAATTTATTTTGGTCCATCGGATTAAGTGGATCTTGATTTTGCATTTGGTGAGTGAGCATTTTTAAAAACTCATCCTTACCAATCTTATTTCTAGCCTGGCGAGCAACAACAGGGTTACTACCATCATCAACCTTTTTTCCAGTAGCTTGTTCAATAATCTGAGAATCAGTAAGCTTTCGCGCATCCCGACCTTTTGATCGAATTTGAACATTTTTTAGTTCTTGCTGAATGCGGTTAATAGGAGCCCCGATTTCTGGCATCTACGCAGCCTCCTGATTTTGATATTGTTGCCATAACTGCTTTCTTCTTTCCGAATCGTGCTGTTGTTGGTTTTGTTTATTCTGATGCTGATGTCCTTGAGAATTTCCTTCAAAGTTCCAAGATGAACTATTATCACTTGATGATGATTGCGTTACATTGAAATCTGCAACTTTAATCCCTGATCTTGAGAGTGCGTCCATAATTTCTGCTTGGTTTGCCTTAAAAAATTCAGCACCTTGTTTTTGAAGAGATTGAAGATTGATATTAACAACTCCTCTCTCTGCTTCGTTAACCTTAAGAACTATATCACCGAGAGTATCGTGATTAAACTGAACTTCTACATTTCCATTATTAACTCGTGAGTTTTGACGGATGTAATCAATAATTTTCTGAGAAACTTCATTAACCTGATTGAGCTCAACTTCTGGAGCTGACTTAAACGTCATATTGGTAGCTAGTTTATGAGTTGCACCCATCGCAACCCCATGCTGACCAAGATTTAAGATGTTATTTCTATTTATATCTTGAGAGCTTTCAAATTTCTGATCGCCTTCAAAAACTTGAGGGCCAGATCTTTTGAGATCAACTGTTTGATTCTCAAGAACAGATTTAAATGGATTGTCTTGTTTGAATGAGTTGAATTTCTGCATCGACTTAGCTTGCTTCAGCTTTACGTTCGAATGATCAAGCTCAGTAACTAACTTATCACCTAATTGATGAGACTCATTTTTCGTTCTAAGGTTTCCTTTCTTGGCTTCTTCTTTACCCTCTACATCAGACATTATGATTTGTTCTTTAGTTGGTATATCGTGCTCTCCAAGAATATTTTTCATTGACCACGGAGAGGACATCTTAGCCGCTTGATTTTTACTTAACATCTGAGGAGTTGTTTCAGCCTCAACAACTTGGACATTAACTTTGTCTTTGTTTTGAGCCAGCAGACCTTCAAGAACCTTAATTTCAGACTTAATATTTTTTGTAAGTTCTGTATTTTGAGCAACAACCTCTTCTTGAGTTAATCCCTCTTCACCGCTCGTTTGCAATAATGACATAAGATCTTGGTTCACTTCTTGTGGCTTCGTTTCAGACTTCATCGCAAGCGCAAGAGCATCCGATTGTGGCATCGCTTGAGCGAGAGTCGCCTCTTGCTTCTTCGCTTCAACAGCTTCTAATAAAGCCTCTGGAGACATTCCTTGAAGTTCTGAGTTCGCTTGATCTTGGTTACCTAAAATGCTGAAAAGTTCCGATTGGAACAATTGAGATTGATCGGCTTGAGTGGCTAACCCTTGTCCTTGAGCTTTCTTTTGCCCTTGAACTAAACCTGAATCTGTTATTTGCTTTTCTACGCGCAGCATAAACCTATTTTTTCATATTTAGGTACATTTTTTGAAGCTGGGCAGACTTTTCCTTATCTAAAAGGTTGAATATTTTTGAGGCCTTAGTGGTATCAAGTTTGGAGAGAATTCTCACAGCGATATCTTGATCCTGAACTCCAATAATATCTGCAGCTTTTGCAGGCTTCATATTACCGACAACCTCTACCATTTTCTTTATCCGAGTATCCTGCTCTTTATTCGTTTTATCGACACAAGCGATGAAATTCGTTTGGCGTTGTTCAAACTCAGCAATTTGCCTTTCAAAATCTTGAGTCGTGTTCTTGAACTGTTCTTCTTTAATCTCAACCGCTCGTTCTCTCTTTTCAACAACTTTTTCTCTATCGAGGACTTCTTTAGTTAGTTCCGCAACACTCTTTTTTTTAATTCTTCTAATAATTTTTTCGATTCGCTCTTCAACTCGTTTATTAACTTCTTTTTCAAACTCGACCTCTGTATATTTTTTATCTGCTGCCCATACCGACGAAGAAAGTAACGATAGAGCAATTAACCATTTAATTTTTGCCATTCTTCTTTCTCCTGATAAAATTTCCGAATTTGAGTTAGTTCTTCTCGAGCCTCTTCACGCTTCTTTTCAATCTTCTTTTTATATTCTTTAAACTTTTTCTCTCTCATTTCTTCGAGAACTTTAATCTCTGCTTCTTTTTGATAAAGCTTCTTTTTGACTTTATCTACTTCAATATTCAGTTCTTCAATAGATCTTTCATGAAGCTCTATATTAGTTCTTTTGATAGAAACTGAATCCGGTACTGCCGATGCTATACCTGCAAGCATTCCAGCAGATAATGAGCTATTCAGTTTATCGAGTAAATATTTTATTGCACCTTCATCAAAGTTAATTTGATTTCTGTGCTTATATACTTCTTTAAGAATCGCAGCCAACTGATACTCTAAGTTCTTCTTTTCTGCAATTTTCAAATCGAGATATGATTGAAGACGAAACTTAAACTTTCTCATACCGCCAATCCTTTCTTCTCATTGTTTTCTTCAACAAAAAGATCCGGGTTAACAGCTTTTTCAGCTTTTCTTGCGATCTCTACCATAAAATCAAAGAGATCTTGTGGGTCTATAACTTCATCTACTTCTTGTTTTAAAAGGGCATTCAAATCATCAATAATACTTACCGCTTTATCAATTCGATCATTACTTCCTGGAGCATACGCTCCAACATTAATAAGATCCTCTGACTCTTTATAGGCAGATAAAAGATCCCTTAAGTAATTCGCAACAACTCCATGTTCACGAGGAACAACTTTCGTCATAACCCTTGAGACTGACTCTAGAACATCAATAGCCGGATAATGACCTTTGCTTGCAAGTTCTCTTGAAAGAGCAATATGCCCATCAGATATCGAACGAACACTATCAGAGATCGGTTCATCAAAATCTCCACCTTCAACTAGTACTGTATAGATACCAGTGATACTTCCACCTTCTTTGAAGTATCCGGCCCTTTCCATAAGTTTCGGGAGTTTCGCAAAGACACTTGGTCCATAACCTTTAGGCCCCGGTGGCTCACCAACACTCATCCCAACTTCTCTCATGGCCATAGCAAAACGAGTGAGGGAATCGACCATTAGAAGAACATCTTTTCCTTGGTCTCTAAAATATTCCGCTATCGTTGTCGCAGTATAAGTCGCTTTAATTCTCATTAAAGCTGAGGTATCTGATGTTGAACAAACAACGATTGTATTTTCCATTCCTTCAGGACCTAGCTCATTTTCAATAAATTCAACGACCTCACGACCCCGCTCTCCAATGAGAGCAATAACATTCACTTGAGCCGTCGTATTTTTCGAAATCATTCCCATAAGAACAGACTTACCCACACCAGAACCAGCCATGATGGCAATCCGCTGTCCTTTTCCAACAGAGGTAAAACAATCAATGGAACGAACACCTGTACTCAAAGCTTCATCAATAGGCTTTCTATTGAGAGGATTCGTTGGAACATGATAGATTGATCTTTTTTCTGAATACTCTTTTTTAAGTTCACCTTTCCCATCAATCGGTTTTGCATTAAAGTCTACAACTCGCCCAATAAGATCATTCGAAACATAAATATGAGTAATATTATCTTTTAGAATTACTTTCGTATTATTATTAACATTTGATAATTCATTGTAAGGCATGACGTAACAGTAATCACCACTTAAAGCGACGACTTCACCTCTAACAGACTTACCGTCTTCACAAATAAACTCAACACTCGAACCAATCGAAGCACTTTTGAGCTGTACTTGGTAGGCTAGACCTTGATTCCCTATAATTTTACCAGTGACATTATAAGGACTTTCGAGGTTAACTATTTCGTTAATTTTTCTTAAACTATTTTGTAAGTCCATCTTGCGTTATTTTCTGGAAAAGAGCTTCTACCTTTTCTATTTGTTTCTCTACTGAAAACTCTAAAATAGATTTATCATTCTCTACTTTTATTCCATTATATCTTGAGTGAAGGTCTGCTTTAACCTTATAATCCTTTAACTCAGGTACAGACTCTGAAACTTTCTCAAGGATTGTTTTATACTTTTCAAAATTATTTTGATCAAAACTGATACTTAAATTTTTGAAATTATCGAGCTCTTTTAAAAGATGAGTCAAAAGTCTCTCCGTGTAGGTATCATATTCCGATTCTTTTAGAATCATCCACTTTGTTATGCTGCTCATAGCACGCAATAGTCCCACTTTATATTCTTCTAAAATGGCTGCTTTTTCTTCCTCTATCATTTTAAAGAAATCATTCAAATTGACTTGAAAGTCTTGAAAGACACGATTCATGCGTTCATCATGCTCTTCCTTGGCTATCTCTTGGCCTTTTTTATAACCCTCTTCAAACGCCTCTTCTCTAAACTGGTCTTTAATTTTCTCAACTTTCTCATTTACTTCTGATTCAATTTTTTGTCTTTTGTAGTCATCATGACGACGAAACTTACTCACAACCTCTTCTACTTCGAACCCTGAACTTGTAGCAGCTGAAAACTCTTGCTGAGGATTGATGTGATCATCAAGCTTTTCTCTTCTCTTGAGAGTGTTTGGATCGATTTGTTCAAAGTCAAAGCTTTCGATCCCATACTTTGATTTCTGGAATTCATTAAATTGGTATTCCTGAATATCAAAAAGGTTACTATCTTGTTTTTTAATCGTCATAATTCATCCTAGACAAATGTCTCGCCTTCTCCACCTCTTGAGATAATTGCCTTACCTTTAGCTTCGAGATCTTTTACAACCTGAATAATCTCAGACTGTGCCTTCTCAACATCAGAAAGTTTAACTGGTCCCATTGCCTCAAGGTCTTCCTTAAGAAGGTTAGAAGCTCTCGCAGACATGTTCTTGAAGAGTTTGGACTTAACTTCCTCAGGGGCTGTTTTAAGAGAGATGATAAGTTTCTGACTATCAGCAACTTTGAGAAGTTCTTGAATCCCTCCATCATCAACATAGATAAGGTCTTCGAAAACAAACATGAGTTTTCTAATCTCTTCAGCAAGCTCTGGATCCTTTTCTTCAACTCGGCCCATAACTGATTTTTCTGCTGATTTTTCCATCATATTTAACATTTCAGCAATTGGAGCAACACCACCAATCTGGTTGGTATCAATTGACCCAAGGATTGAAAGTTCAGTCTTGAGAACATCATCAAGTTGAACAATTAGTTCTGGTGATACGTAATCAAGGTTTGCAATTCTCAGTACAACTTCTGCTTGTAGAGCATCAGGAAGTCTTCTAATAACATCAACTTTTTTCTCAGGAACAAGGTGTGCAACAATAAGTGCAATTGTTTGAGGATGCTCATTAACAAGAAAGTTTGATAAGGTTCTTGTATCAACGAGCTCAAGGGACTCCAGAGTTCTCTGGCTACCAACTTCAACAACTTGACCAAGAATTTGTCTTGCCCTATCTTCACCTAACGTAGAAAGGATAAAGTCTTTTCCTTTGTTCTCTGAGAATAAAAGGTCTTGATCTTCATTTAGAGATGAAAAGAAATCTTCTAAAATTCTCTTAACCATCCAAATAGGTGTTTTCGAAACAGTAGACATGGTGTTAACAATTTTTTTAACATCATTATCCTTCATATGTTTAAAAACCAGTTTCGTCGCATTAGCCCCTAATGTACTTAGGAGAATCGCAGCTTTGTCCTGCCCACTTAGTAATGCATACTCAACATCGGGATCTACTGTACCTTTCATAGTTTATTCCTTAATTAGGCTATCTTTTTATTATCATCAACCTCATACATCATTGCAGTAACTACCTGGGCAGCTTTTGAAGGATTTCCTTCAATAAGATTCATAATCTTTTCTTTCAACATATTCCCTTCAAGCTTTTCAGGATTGAGCTTTTCTTCAATGGAAGGTAAAGCATCCTCCAATCCCGGTAATTTCTGATTTTCTTGAATGGCTTCAAGCTCTTCTAATGTCTGTGGTAAAAAATCTTCCAGTGACTGGATTGAGTTGTCAGTCATCCATTGAACAAATGGTCTTGCAACAAAGAAGATAAAGAGAGCAATAACTGTTCCGATAATTCCGTACTTAGCTAAGTTTCTAATGAGCCTTTGTCTCTCTTGTTTATTGATAAGAGCTTCAGCGGCCGCTAAATCTTCTTGAGCAAACTCCATATTTTTAATAACAATTTTATCACCTCGGTCGAGGTTAACACCAAGGGTAGAGGCTACTATATCTCTAAAGTTTTCTATCTCATCTTGAGTCCATGCCTGATATTGTGTTTTAACATTACCTGCTTCATCTAAGACCGGTGCGCCATCTTGTACTAACGGTACTCTCTTCCCGTCTAACATCACGGCGGCAGTAATATTTTGAATACGTGCTGAAGGACGCCTTGATTGTGTTACCTTTTTAGGAACATTAAAGTTTCTCGTCGTATGATCTTTATTAACGTTATTAGAAGTTTCAGGAATACCCGGCTGTGGTGTTTCCCCTGGGAGATTACTTCTTGCTCCCGGAATCCCTTGAGGTGAAGGTCTTTTCCCTTGGATTGTTTCTTTGTTACTCACTTCAGAAAAAACCGCAACATTTTCTTGGTCATATTCTGTTCTCGTTTCAACAGCTTCAGTGAAATCCATTTTTACTGCGACTTTGGCAATAACCTTCCCCTCGCCAACTACTTTCGTGAGGATTTCTTCTATTTGCTTTTCGTATTTCCTGTTCAACTTTGATTCAAACGCGACACGATTGGCCGTGTCTGCAGTCATTGAGTCACCAACATTTTCTGAAAGCTTTTTTCCTCTAGCATCTAAGATAACAACATCTTTTTGTCTCATACCATCAACAGATGCAGAAATCAGTGAAGCAATCCCTTTAATCTCATCAGGAGTCATGTTGTAGCCATTATCAAGTTCTAGGACAACAGAGGCTCCGGGTGGCTTCTTTTCACTGACAAAAGGACTTGATTCCGGAATTGAAAGGTGAACTCTGGCTCGATTAACACCATTGATATGCTTAATCGTCTTGATGAGTTCTCCCTCAAGTGCTCTTTGCTTATTAATTTTTTGAACAAAACTTGTTGTCCCAAATGACTGGTTATCAAAAACTTCGTAACCAACAGTACTGGAAAATTTAAACCCTTTTTTTACAACTTCCATTCTCCAAATATCGACCATGTCTTCTGGAATTTCGATTGTTTTTCCGTCACTACTCACAAGATATGGGATTTTGTTCTCTTTCAAGAATCTGGTTACTTGAGCCGAGTCATCTTTGTTTAAATTTGTCATGAGAACGCTGTACTGACTTTTTGTCATCCAAGCAAAGACTCCAATAAACACGGAGATAATCGCAACAGCTGTGAACATGAACCCTAGTTTCTTAACATTATCCAAACCTCTAAAGAAGTCGATAAAGTTAGAAATTAAGTCCTGAATCGCTTTTCCCAAAATTCCTCCTCAAGAAATGCTATATTTGCATTCTCATAATTTCTCGGTAAGCATCTATCACTTTTTGACGAACCTGGTTCATCGTCTTGAAAGCAAGTTCTGCCTTCTCCACAGTGAGTAACGTTTCCGCAACGTTATTAGTTTTACCTGCAGCTAGTTCTTGAACTGCTGTATTCGCTTCAACTTGCAAGTCATTTACTTTTGAAATGCTATCAACCAAAAATTCACCAAAGGTCTTACCGGAAGCCCCTTCAACACCCTCTGGGATAGCTTTATCTAGACCTTCAATATTATTTTGAAAGCCAAACTCTCGAGATTTATTAATTTTTCCAGTCCATGAGTTGGTATCATAAGACTTTAACATTTGACTCATTTGACCTACATCTTTAATTGCCATGACTTACTCCTTACTTCCCAATATCCAGGGACTTGTTCGCCATGCTTTTTACAGCATTAATCGCTGAAATATTTGCTTCATAAGCACGTTGGGCCGATATCATATCAGCCATCTCTTCCATTACATTAATATCTGGGTAATACACGTAACCTTTTTCATCAGCATCTACGTGAGTTGGATCGTACTCTGGTCGTGGTGGTGAATTGTCTGAAATCACCTCAGTTGCGTGAACTGATTGCGCCTTTTCATTAATCTCACCCTCAAGAATGTCTGAGAAACTTTCTCTTGCTGGTTCCGCACCAAAAACAACTTGCTTTCGACGGTAAGGTCCCCCCTCCGCCGTTCTCGTCGTCTTGGCATTCGCTATATTCGAAGAGATCGCTTTGATCCTCTTTCGGTTAGCTGAAAGCCCGCTTGCAGAAATTTTTAAACTCGTTAATAAATCCATAATTCACCTATTTTTCTGAATTGAGGATGTATTTTCTGAGAGCCAGTTTTTTATTGAGTAGCTGTACAGCTGCATCAAACATCATTTTGTTTTCATCCATCTTCACCATCTCATCCTCCATATCAACATTGTTCCCATCGTCACTAACAACATCATTGGGATCAACATAAATCGAGGGTTCTAGTGAAGCTATTCCGCCGCCGCCAACTTTAAAATGGCGATCGTCAGAGGTATTCAAACGATTATCACCTTCCAAATCCAAAGCTGATTGCAGAGCTTTCTCGAAATCGAGTCGCTTCGCTTTGTAACCTGGTGTTTCTGCATTAGCGATATTAGACGCGATCAACTTCTGACGCATTTGTCTGAAGTTGATCGCCGTCGCTAATGCTTGTAAGGTTTTATCGTTTACGTCCATAATACCTATCTTAAATTAACAAAGTACTGAGAACCATCGTTTCTATACTCATTAATCTTGTTTCTTAAAGTTCTAATAGAGACTCCTAAAATCTTAGCTGCTTGAGTTCTATTCTCAGAAGTATGAATAAGAGCTTTCTTAATAAGAAGTTTTTCAGCTTCTTTAAGTGACATAAGCTTAAGAGTATCCTCTTCATCATCACTCAATCTGCTATCAGACTTTCTCTCACCATTTTCGATCGCAGTCTTATCGATTACTCCATTAGTGCAATTCTTTACAGTGTTTTCAATTACAATTGAAAACTCACTATAGTTCTGTGCCCAATAGATTGATCCAATCTTATCAAGTGCTTCTTCAGTAATGCTTGTAACTGTAATACCAAGATCATTAGAGAACTTTCTAGCATAGTATTCTGTAATCGTTCTAAGATCTTCCTTTCTATCTCTAAGTGCAGGCATAGTAATTTGTGTTCCACTAAAGAATGAAAATAGAGCCCTGTAAAAACGACCTGAACCTACATACTTTGAAAGATTCTTAGTAGTCGTTGCAATCGCCCTAATATCTAAATCATAATCAGATAGCTCGCTTAGGATAGTGTAAAGCTTCTTCTGAAAATTTTCTTCTAGGGATTCGATGTTTGCGAATACCACCATTCCACTATTCGCACGTTCAAGCACGCCTTTGTGAAAATGACCTTCCTCATCTCTATATCCAAGGATTTCGTTCTCAACTTCTTTCGCTTTTTTAGAACAATCCACTACTAGAAAAGGCTTTTCTTTTCTTGCTGAATTCTGATGGATGTAGTTGCAAAGAGTTCTTTTTCCAGTTCCTGCTTCACCCACTATGAGTAAAGGAGACTTAGTGACGGCAACATTACGTGCAAACTCCACTGCCTTCAAGAATTTAGGGTTAATACCAATGATTTCGTTGTTTCCGACTAACATTAGACCTCCTGTCTGTGTTGCCAAAGTGATTAATATAATTCCTTTATATTTTAGTAATCTCTCCTGAGAACGTAAGTTCTGTTCGAGCTAACTTCTTTAAGTAATCTGGGCTATCCTTATCCGCCACGATTTCTTTAAGAACTTGGATCCCTTTTTCCTTATCAAATGATTTGATAAGGGAGATGCCATAGATATATTTTACCCGAGAATGATATTCTGATTGAGGAAAAGATCTATCAAATTCTTGCCACACTGTCGCAATGCTTCTAGCGTTCTTTAGTTTGTTAACAGAATATTCCTCTGCAAGAGTATATAAGATTTTCTCCTGAAGCCTCGGAATCTCAGATATATAGCTGTCTTTCACGATTGCCTCTAGGTTCCTCAAGTATTTTGGAGACTTCGACTCCCTGAGTGAAATGATATAATTCACGACCAGTCGACTAAACTCCTCTTCCTTTAAATTCTTATACTCACCACGTAAAAATACTTTTTCGGTCTGATCTGAGTACGCTTTCCACTTTTTTTGGTTAAAAAGAGAGAAAAGATATTTCTCAGTTAAGTAGATATTTTTCGTCTTAAGTGACAGGTAGTACTGCTCTAAATCTTTCCAATTTTTCTCTGCGATAAACTTTTTCATATAGATATTAGGAAAGCTTATTTCCTCTAAATCTCTATCAACCCATACTGGAAATTCTTTCGTCTTAAGGCTTCCATTAGCTCGCTTGAAGTTCCCCATAATTTCGGAAAACTCTTTCATAAAGCCAAGCTCCATATAGGAAATAGCGGTGTAGTAATCAATTGATTGATCTTGATTTGAGTATTTCTGATTTAAGTCTTTATAAACCTCAGAAAGTTTTACGACTTTTGCGAAGTCTCCTTGGTCAAATTGCTTCTTAACTTCACCAAAAAGTGCTTCATGAAAATCTTGTTCAAAGACTTCACGATCATAAAAGGTCATTATATTCAAGGGAATCGTCTGGTAGTAAGTAATGGCTTTGTTGTATTGTGAATTCACAATGAAAGAACGTAGGCGCATAGACCACAATAACTTCTTAAGGTTTTCGTCCAATTGTTGCTCTTCAATTTTAGAGTATTCCATCAGCGAAAGAATATTTTGAGATCGCTTTTCTTTCTTGGAACGTAAAAACTCATAACCAACATACCGGAGTTTTGCTTCATACCGCGCTTTAGGGATAGAACTGAGATCAATCGCTCTTTTATAAAGTGAAACAACATCAGATCTTTTTCCATCAAGAAGATCGGCACTGATCGCCACTCTATTCCGAGCATAAGAAGAATAATTTAAAAATGAATAATTCTTAACAAAGTCCATAAACTGCTCAATACCTTTTCGATATTCAGCTACTTGGAAATAGGCTTCGCCAACGTTGAATATAATTGAAGGATCAGCTGGCTTTTGTAACCCCTCTTTTATACTTTCGAAATAAGTAATCACTTCATCGTATTGCTTATTTAAAAGCATTACGTAAATTTTGTAACCCACTCCTACTTGTTCTTTTAAAAACTTCTTAACAACAGGCTCTTCTAGGAACTTTTCTATTTTTTCTTTTTGCCTTAGTCTAGCTAGTGAATTAAGAATAACCTCTGAAGAAAAATAAATGGCTTCTTCATCAAAGTTTTGAGTCCCAATAACATATAACCTCTTACTATTCTCAAGCCCTTTGATAATATTCTTATTGTGAAGATAAAAGTGAATCAGATAAAGATAGAGAGATTTCTTTAACTCATAATTTTGTGTCCGTTCTGCAAGTTCTTCAAAAATGACAAGACTAGTATTTAGGTACTCACTATTCTTTTTATTAATATATTGCCTTAAAAGAGCATTCCCTTTTAAGTAGCTAATCAACTCATCTTCTTTGTGATTAGGGTATTGATTCTCGAAAAGCTTAATAGACTTACTCATAAATCCATATTTCTCTTTCCTATAAGATTCAATAGCTGCTTGAAGGTGTGACTCCAGGTTCGAGTCTTTATATCGTCTATCGATAATCGGGTAATAAAATTCCGGTGTTTTATTCTCAACAGTTAAAGTCGTTCTCACTTCTGGCATTAAGGGTTGATAAGGCCAATAAAAACTCGCTCCATACCTAAAGTCTTTATCTTTTATAACGACCTTGGGTTTAGCCTTTTCAACAAAAATTGTGGGCGCTTTTTTAGTAACTTTTTTCTTCACGACTTTTTTAGGTTGGATTAATTTAGCAATTTTCTTTTTAGGCTCTTCGCTATTAACTTCACCTGGTGTTTTCCAAAGGTCTAAAACATAAGATCTCGTTCCATCTCTGTAAAATGAAAACAATTCAATATTTGGATTACTTAACTCAAGTAGGATTTGAGAATTATTTAGATTCTCAACATTACTAAGATAACCTTTTTGATTTTTTACTTCTGATAATTCCTTAGATAAAGACTCAAAAAGTTTTTCATTAAAAAAGTTTAGTCGAACAACTTTTCCTTCTTTAATAATGTCGATGTCATTTTTTTGAGCATCAATTTCTAAGCGTAGGTAATTTTTTTCGGGACTAACGATTAAGTTTTTTGCAGAGCAAGATAATGAATATCCCAAGATAAGTGCGAGAAATGTGAAAAAATCCAACCTTAGATTCATTTTCATTAAACTTCCTGTCAAATGATGAGCCAACCTATTGGCGAGCTCTTTTATCATTTTACACTAGTTTTAACGTGAAAAAAGGAAATATTTACTGGTAGGAAAATTTTCACTAGTGCAATTTTGCCACTACCTAAGATTAAGGCAGGATCCGCCCTCTTTCTTTTTAAAAGCTTTTAGAATCTCAGTACTGGTGTAAGTTGGTCAGACTAAAAGGCCTTTTTTCTTGATCTTTTCAATCAAGGTTGTCCGATTAAGACCTAAAAGTTTTGAAGCTTTGTTCTTGTTACCCTTCGTTCTATCAAGAGCCTGAACAATAAGTGAATCCTCAATATCCGATAGAACCTGCTTCAATTGAACTCCCTCTTCAGGAAGATCAAAAAGAGTTTTATAAGTTCTGTTTGAAAGTGGATTACCTTTGAAAATTTTAGTTGGAAGATCAGATGGAACAATTGTAGAGCCACCTTTGAGAATAACAAGTCGTTCTATGACATTCTCGAGCTCTCGAACGTTACCCGGCCAATTATAACTCATAAGAAGATCAAACGCATCTTGTGAAAATTGAACCATATTACTGTTATCAGCACTTACATATTTTTTTAGAAAGAAAGAAATGAGTAGCGGAATATCTTCCTTTCTTTCTCGCAAAGATGGAATTTGAATTGGAATAACATTTAGACGGTAAAAAAGATCTTCTCTGAAACGTCCCTCTGCAACTTCTTCCTCTAGATTTCTATGAGTTGCTGCAATAATTCGGGTGTTGATCTCAACAACTTTACAAGAGCCAACCGGTTCAACCTGTCGAGATTGGAGAACTCTCAAAAGCTTTACTTGTAATACCTGCGGCATATCACCTATTTCATCGAGAAAGATACTCGACTCATTTGCGAGCTCGAACTTCCCTTTTCTATTTGAGATTGCGCCTGTGAAAGCTCCCTTCATATGCCCAAAGAGTTCGCTTTCAAGCAAGTCCCTTGGAATAGCTCCACAGTTAATAGAAACAAACGGAAAAGTCTTTCTTTTAGAAAGCTGATGGATGGCTTTTGCAACCAGTTCTTTCCCTGTTCCAGACTCTCCTGTAACAAGAACCGTTGACGTTGAGTTTGCAACTTTTCGAATTCGATCAAAGACTAAACTCATTTTTGTCGACCGACCGATCATCGAACAAAAAACATCTTCGTCAGTCACTTCAGGAAGGGAAACTTTTAATTTTTCTTCATTAAGTGAATTAGAAACAACTGCAGTTGCTCCAGGGCCTTGAAGATATTTTTGATTTTTAACTATAATTCTTAGTTTTTGAGCAAAACCTTCGATAATAAGTTTGTTTAAATTATCGAGTTCAAATGGTTTTGTAAGGTATTGATAAACACCTTTCTTTGTTGCTGAAATTGCAGTTTCAATACTTGCAAACCCCGTCATAACAATAGAAAAGAACCGAACTCTTTTTTCAGATAAAAGGTCTAAAAGAAAAAGACCATCATGACCGGCTCCCAAACTAATATCTGCCAGCAAACAGAAAGGTTCGGTTGAAGGGTTATTGACAAAGTTTTCAAGAAAGTCTGTTCCGTTATTAAAAACAAGAACTTCAGCATTAAGAGATTTTTCAAGAAAAATTTTAATGCTTGTTGAAAGAGCTTTATCATCCTCAAGCACAACAATTTGTGGTTTATCACAAAATAAAATCTTTTGATCCATGTGAGAGGAAAGAGCCGAATTATCGTCCAGTGAATTATCGTAAGAGTGGGTTAAATAGCTTAAATCATCCATAATACCTTATCGATGCTATCGGAGATTTAAATTGGTGTCAATTACTCAACACATCTGCCGAGTAAGTTTTCCAATGAAATTTACTTACTTTTGATCAGGTCGATAACCTGCTGATAAGTGGGGTCGGCAACGAAGTAATAGACGACAACGCCAACCGCTGCACAACCTAAAAAGAAAAAAATCTTAGCAGCCAGTGGCCTAGCGCTTCTATGCATTGTGAAAGCATAGTACAAAAAAATAAGGGCCGTTGGTCCGGCCCAAAAGGGTGCTAATTTCAACCACATGAATTAAGTGTACGTTATATCTCGACTAGAGAAAAGCCTTAAGGGCGTCTACTTTATCGAGTTCTTCCCACTTAAACTGACCATTAGAAGCTTCTCTTCCAAAGTGACCGTAAGCAGCTGTTGAAGAATAGATAGGTGCTTTCAACCCGTAAGATTCAATAATTGCTTTTGGACGAAGATCAAAAGTTTTCATAATAGCTTCAGCTATTTTTTCTTCAGCAATCTTAGCTGTTCCAAAAGTGTTTACGTTCACAGACATAGGCTCTGCAACACCAATGGCATAAGCAACTTGAACAAGAGCTCTTGAAGCTAATCCAGCTCCAACGATATTCTTAGCAATATGTCTTGTAGCGTAGGCGGCAGATCTATCAACTTTACTTGGATCTTTCCCAGAGAAAGCCCCACCACCGTGAGCACCATGACCGCCGTAAGTATCAACGATAATTTTTCTACCAGTAAGACCACAATCACCCATTGGTCCACCGATAACAAATCTTCCTGTTGGGTTGATGAAATATTTTGTGTTCCCATCAATTAAATCTTCTGGAACAATTTTTTTGATAACTTCTTCTCTGATTCCTTCTTGAACATCACTTAAAGACATTTCTTCTGCATGCTGAGTAGAAAGAACGATGCTATCAATTCTAGCGAGCTTTCCATCTTTGTATTCACAAGTTACTTGTGTCTTACCATCAGCTCTTAAAAGTGGAAGAATTCCGTCTTTTCGAACATCTGAAAGTTTTTTAGCTAATCTATGAGAAAGATCAATTGAAAGAGGCATTAGGCTCGTTGTTTCATCAACAGCATAGCCAAACATAATCCCCTGGTCTCCAGCTCCTTGATCTTTAAATGTTCCCTCTCCCTCAGTAACTCCTTGAGAAATATCAGGAGACTGCTTGTCGAGAGCAACCATGACTGAACATGTGTTACAATCAAAACCTTTTTCAGAGTCGTCGTAACCAATATCTTTAATTTTGTTTCTAACGATTGTTTGGAAATCAAGATTTCCATTAGAAGTTACTTCACCAGCTAAAACAACCAAACCCGTTGTGATCATTGTCTCACAAGCAACTCGAGAGTTAGGATCTTGAGCAAGATAAGCATCAAGAACAGCATCTGAGATTTGATCTGCCATTTTATCAGGGTGGCCTTCAGTAACGGATTCGGAAGTAAATAGATAATTTTTCATGGGGTTTTCTCTCCTAAAACTTTGAATGGCTTAATATACACAGCCTTGGAAAAGCTGTCTAGAAAGGCTTAAAGACTACAAAAACGAAAAAAGTGAGGATCTCTGTAATGAAAGACCTCAAAGCCTTTTGAGCCCTTACTCACAACATATTTTTGACCCTGGATCTGATAAACATTATAGGCCCTTTTGTCCCGTAAGAAGGTATAGCGGTATTTGAACTGCTTTGCCTTTAAAGCACGCAGTACGTCATCATCCTTTTCGACTTTTTCTCCAAGTTTTTCGGGTAATTGGCGATGAAGACTCCAAACAGGTGCCATATCAATTCTACCGATCATAGATGCCCGAGAAAAGTACCTAATGGCCTGCTCTGACTTCGGCCCTCTCTCGTAAGTTTTAAGAGCTTCGATTATCAACTCCAAATTGCTTTCTCTAAGTTGTTTGGCCCATTTGGTTC
>JAUHYH010000204.1 GCA_030426585.1 Bacteriovoracia bacterium | reverse complement strand
AGCCCTCCTCCAAAAATGAGGAATGCATGGATAATTTGTTTACCTGGCATTTTACCTTCGGCCATCTCGGTTTGAATTTTTGCAAGAACTGAGAGTCCGTTTAACCGAGCAAGATAGGCCCCTAAAATTCCAGTAATAATAATAATGAGAAAGGTATTCCCCGCTCCTATCTCTCCTCCAATTTTAAAAAGGAGATAAAGCTCAATGGCAGGCATGAAAATTAAAGCAAATGTGAACCAGAAAAACATGCGGGCATCTTAACATTCTTTCCCTTCACAGTCATAATAGATCTATGAAATTTATAGGGGTGGTCTTTCTCCTGCTTCCAACTTGGATCTGGGCCCAAAATTATTTTAATCTGGAAGAGGATCCTCCCACTTTGGAACTCGGTGTTGCGCTTGTGAATGCAACAACTCCTCACTATCCCGGCTCTGATCAACAAACAAGTATCACACTTCCTTTTCCAGCAATTATCTATCGAGGTGATAAACTCCGAGCAGATGAAGATGGAGGGTTTCGAGGAAGATTTCTACACAGTGATAACTTTGAACTAAATCTTTCTTTGGGAGGTGCACTCCCTGTCGGATCAGATGATAATGATGAACGTTCAGGAATGCCAAAACTTGATACCATCTTAGAGTTCGGTCCTGGGCTTATTATTCACTTTGTTCCCAAAGCCTCTCGAAAAAAATATCGGATCTCCCTAAGCCTTCCGATTCGATTTGCCATTTCAACTGACATCAGTGACACCTACGGAAGAGGTGTTCTTTTCAACCCTCTGCTTTATGGCTTTTATAAGATTGATGAAAAGTTCGCCGCTGTCATGAGTGTCTCGGGAACTTGGGCCACTCAGAAACTTCACAATTATCTTTATACCGTTGATCCCAAATTTTCTACTCCGACTCGTTCTGCCTATCAAGCGGAGTCAGGTTATCTCTTAACAACAATGACTTTGGGATTGAATTATCTCTGGAAAGAATATTCGGTCTTCGCAGGGTATGCACTTCATAACGCCAGCGATAATGCCAATCGAAATTCACCTTTATTTGTTCAAAAAACAAATCATAGTATTGGTCTGGGATTTATTTGGTGGTTTTACGAAAGTAAAACTTAAAGATCATCTCGGTGGAGACCATCGCGGTTGTAACCGTCTCGATCAAATCCTTGCTTATCAAAGCCGTATCGATCGTAACCTTCTTCATCGTAGCCTTCGTCATCATACCCTCCAGCGGCCCGATCTTCTTCATAGAAGTCGTCTTCGTCCACTTCCTCTATATCTTCTTCATGGGCATGAATAACCGGCCCCGACTTCGCGACTTCACCTGTTTCAAAGTCAATGGCGATATCATCTTTCGTTTGAGGCTGCTTATCGGGACCAGAACTATAAAGAATAACGAGTTCTCCGTTTTCTTCAACCTTCATTCCATAGTCAGTCCCCCAAACATCTAAGCTTAGATTGTCTGTATCTCCACCGAAGAATTGTCGAGCAATAGTTGAATACTTGTTTGAATATTTCTTTTCAATGAATCTCCCAATTTCTTTAGGAGCAATCAGAAATTTATCATTCTCAACATAAAACTTCATAAGGGTCTTTGCGATATTCGAAAGCTCATACTGGGTAAAAGCAAATTTCCCTACGCTAAAGACTGATCCAAAGCGCCCACTCCCCATAGTAAGACCTTTATAAAGAGTAATTAATGGGATAATTTTAATTAAGAAGGATAAGATCTTACTCATGATCATCCTCCTTCTTCTCTTCTTCGGTTGGTAATTCAGGAAGTTCTTCCTCTTCAATGAAGGCTTCTACTTCTTCCCATTGATCATCTTCATCAAGCTCATCGGCTTCATTACCATTAATTGCCAATGCTGCCTTTGGTCCCATTCTTCTTTGGCTAACACTTTCGAGAAACATTCCCAGTTCAATATTCTCAAGAAGAATTTCCCAAAAGCTATCAGAATCGATCGCTAATAACATCGAGGGCTCAGTCGCTTTAACTGTGGCCGTTCTTGTTGTATTTGCTAAAAGTGCAACCTCTCCAAAGTAATCGCCTGATTTTAACTCAGCAACTTTTTCATTATCCTTTATGATATCAACGGCACCATTGATTAAAATATAAAATGTTTTATCATCCTGCCCTTGTTTGATGATCTCTCTTCCCTCTTTTACGTTCTTGGTTTTTCCTTGAGCGATAAAAAGGTTCATGACTTCTTTCGGAAAGTCAGTAAAAAGAGAAGCATTTGAAAGCATTTGAGAAAGCTTGACTCTCTCTATAAACATCCCGTAACCACGAGTATGTTCTTTTTCGTGATGAAGCTTCTGCATAAACTTCGCATCGATCTCAAGGTATTTTAGATCTTTAATAGCTTCAACTGTTGCCGTTGTTTTGGAATCCCCATCAAATAGACTCGATTCACCAAAAACACAAGGAGCATGAAGCTCCGCAATTCTCTTCACTTGCCCCGTATCAGGATCTTCGACTTGAATGCTAAGAATCCCTTCTAAAAGAAAAAAGAGTTTATCAATCTTCACTCCTTGATTAATAAGAACAGCTCCTGCTGGCATTTTCTTAAACAAGGATTTTTTAAGAATAAGCTTTCTCGTATTCAGCATAAGAACTTGAAAGAAGGTATCGTCTTCAAAAGCATTAAGAAGAACTTTGCTTTGTTCTTCATCAATTCGAATTTTCTCTGATCGATCAACTTTTTTTGAAATTTTTCTATAAAGGTAAGAAAGAAATCCTTTCACTATCGTAGTAAAAAGGTCGTAAAGAAGATAAAAAAGGTTAAAACCTAAAAGTAAAAATATGAGGCCGGCATTAAGCTGACTCGTAATTCCTCCAAATTGGAGCTCCATCAAAAGTCGCGGGAAGTTTTCAGCGGCTAAGTTTACTGAGAAAAGAAGAAAGAGAACTGCCCAGCCTATGGCAAGACTGGTATAAAGAGCATAACGAATTTCTTCTTTGGAACCAGTCGCTTTTCTAAAGAGCCCTGCTAATGTGTTGTTTTTCAAATAAGGGGTTAAACTTTCAAGTTGATTTTCGCTGTAGAGAAACTGAAAGGCACTTGTAAGATCACCATTTCTAAAAGGATCTAAGTGATTAAACGTTAAAAGAATTGCAATCAAAAGCACATCATTTGAGAGAGAACTTCCCGGGTCTGTTTGATAAAAAAGAATGGCCAAAACTAAGTAGATAAGTGAAATACCTAAATAGTAAGCAAGAGCATACAGCTTCTTAGGGAGTGAAAAAATAGCATTATCTTTGATATCAAGAGAAACCGATAACAAGTTAATTCGAAAATGAAGCCCATAAAGCGCGGAAGTTGCTAGGTATTGAAAAAGAACTTTAAAAAGTCCTCTCAAGCTCATAAGAAGTGAAACAACAAGAACATAAGTTAAAACTGCGTTTTCATAATGATTTCCCGTTTTGAGAAAACCACTGAATTTTAACTTTGGAAACACCTCATTCGCGCCAATATAAGTAATCCCCAAGAAAAGAAGTACAAAGAGAAGCATCATCGTTGGCTTTTGAATCCCAAGGCCAAGCTTTTTCTTAATATTAAATTCTTTGAAGGGCCTGATCATTAACGAAGGTGGAATTTGATGAGGGCTTATATCTTCTTCACTTCCAAGATCCCCTTCAAAGTCTTCCAGTAAATCAATTTCTTTTAATTTTTTAAGGGCCTTAAAAACGGATTCGAAATAAATCTTTCCTGTAACTTCGTAAACCAGAGAAAGCGTTCTATTAATAGAATGTTCGCCATCAAAAAAATCGAGAAAATCCATCGCATCTAAAGGAAGCATGATTTGCTCTTTAGTTGCAGTATTTTCAACAATCACATTATTGTTACCAATAATACGCTCATGTCGAAGAAGCTTCGGCTTTAACTCAGATAGATTTATACTCACCAATTAAGGTTAGCATGATGCCCTGAGGTGTAAAGAATTTGAATAATTTGCTTGGATTATTTAAGAGCTGCAATCACAAGCTGAGAAGCTCTTTTCCCGTCGAACTTTCCCTTTATTTGAGGGGATAATTCCTTCATTACGGCGCCCATATTAGGATTGTCGAGTCCTGAGACAATGCCCTCAATAATTTTTATCACTTCTGGCTCTTCCATTGGCTGAGGGAGATATTCTGATAAAACTTTAAGCTCTTGGTTAATTTCCTCAATTTGGGGGCTTCCCGCTGGGAACATTGAAATTGAGTCTTTGATTTTTTTGGCATG
>JAUHYH010000203.1 GCA_030426585.1 Bacteriovoracia bacterium | reverse complement strand
CAAAGGCCTTGCTCCATAATCAGGACTATAACCTCTCTCACAAAGAACCTCTTTAAAGTGATCACTCAGTGTGACTTTGAGATCTTTCGACTTTAAGCGTTCATTAAAGAGGGTCACTTGCTTATCAACCAATTGTCCCATGATAGAGCTATCTAAAGAATTATAAACTAACATCCCATCCATACGCCCTAGGACTTCTGGTTTAAAATCCGCTTGAGGGTTCTTCGTATTTGAAGTCATAAGAATAATAGTATTTTTAAAGTTTACCGTTCTCCCTTTATTATCCGTCAGTCTTCCATCATCAAGAATCTGAAGCAAGATATCACTGAAGTCAGGATGGGCTTTTTCAATTTCATCAAAAAGTATAATTGAGAAGGGTTTTCTCCTCACTGCTTCAGTGAGAACCCCGCCTTCGTCATACCCGACATAACCTGCAGGTGCTCCGATTAACTTTGCAACAGAATGCTTTTCCGAAAACTCACTCATATCAAAACGGATGACATGGTCTTCATTATCAAAAAGGAATTTCGCCAGAGCTTTCGCAGTCTCTGTTTTCCCAACACCAGTTGGTCCCATGAGCAGGAAGGATCCCATGGGGCGACTCTGGTCGCTGAGACCAGCAAAGCTGGCCATGAGAGTTTCAGAGATTTCGTGGAGGGCGTCGTGCTGACCATAAACTCTTTTGTTGAGGTAAGCCTCAATTCCAAGAATATGTTCTTGTTTTTCCTTCATTATCTTTTGAACAGGAATTCCTGTCTGTCTTGCGATGATCTGAGCAACATGCTCAGGAGAAAGGATCCAGTGATGACCAATTTCTTCAAGTTGGGTTTGAAGCTCAGGCAAAATGGAATACTTGAGGCGTCCGGCTTCTTCATAGTTCCCTTCTCTTTCTGCTGTCTCAAGTTCAACTTGTAGACGATCGAGTTTATTTCTTATTTCAGAAGATTGTTTCAAAGTCGTCACTTCTTTTTCCCACTTTGATTTCTGCTCTTGAAAATCTTTTTCAAGCACTTTGATTTTTTCTTCAATCTCTTTATTGTTCTTCTCAACTCGAGCGAGAACATTCAATGACTTGATCTCTTCTTGAAGTTTTTCAAGATCTCTCGGCATCGCTTCTGCTGTTAACTTCAATGCCGAAGCACCCTCATCAATAAGGTCAATCGCTTTATCAGGAAGGTTTTTATCCGTAATATATTGATCTGAAAGAAAAACCGCACTATAGATGGCCTCATCAGAGATCTTAATCCCATGATGCATTTCATGTTTTTCTTTAAGTCCCATAAGAATTTCAATGGCATCTTCTTTGGATGGCTCATCAACAGGGACCGATCGAAAACGTCTCTCGAGAGCGGGATCTCCCATAATATACTTTTGAAACTCTTCCGGAGTTGTTGCGCCTATGGCATGCAGCTCCCCTCTAGCAAGGGCAGGCTTTAAGAGGTTAGCCGCATCCATGGCACCATCGGTGCGTCCTGCTCCGACTAATTGATGGATCTCATCGATGAAGAGAATCGCCTCACCATTTTGATCCTTTATAAATTCAATGAGTCCTTTAATTTTCTTTTCAAATTCACCACGATACTTTGTCCCCGCCATTAAACTCCCAAGGTCAAGACTATAAACAGTCTTTCCTTTGAGAACATCGGGTACAGTGTTCTTTATAATCTCCCCTGTAAGTCCTTCTACAATGGCAGTCTTACCAACACCTGCAGGACCAACCAGAACGGGATTGTTCTTTGATCGCCGTCCTAGGATTTCCATAACGGCTCGAATTTCTTTTCTTCGCCCAATGACGGGATCCAACTTACCGCTAAGTGCTCGCTCATTAAGATTAATAAGAAAGTCAGGAACTTCAGAGTCATTCTCTTGCCCTGAGAGCTTGTTGTAATCTAAGTTTAATCCTGGAAATGTTTGCGGAAGGAACTTTAAAAGATCCTTTTCAGTAATTTCAACACGCCCTTCTTCGGCCACATGTGCACTTGCCATTGTTAACCACTTGGTAAGTGAGGAGTTCGGTCGTAATTGATCAATCGGGATCTCCATCACAACAGTTGGTTTCGACTCAAGTGACTTTTCTAATATTTTCTTTTCGTCCTTAAAGGCGCGACTAAGAAAGCTAGACTTATTTGCAATGAGGCCAAGAAGGAGATGCTCAGGATGGATCTCTCCATGACGACGCTGGTGAGCTTCCTTTTGTGCAATTGCGAAGGCTCCCATAACGATAGAATCAAATTGGAACATCGTTTTCTCCTTGTTGCTGTTCTCAAAATAAAGATGGTTTCAGATTCCCTCTTGTCAAGGTTTCGCCAAGCAATGTTGGCAAAGACCGACCTTTCCGCTTTCGCTCTATCCTCCTGAATTTATTAAGTTTTCTAGCTATTCTGCCGAGAAGGTAAAGACAACCGATAAAATTGTAATAAGAGTGACGACGGGTTTATATATGCTAAATAGGGTTTTTATTTTTTTACTTTTTTCAGTGCAAGGTTTCGCTGTTACTCCCTATGATTGCCAACCGAAGTTACAACAAAATGAAGAAGATTTTGTTGAGTGTTTAAGAAATATTTGTGCTGGTGCCCAATCTGAGGGTGATATCAGAACTTGTGCAAGCCTTCCCCAGAATCAAATCGCTGCGGGTACTTATTTTGATCAACTGGAAAATAAGTTTAACGATTACCAAAACCGACCTCAACAATGTAACTCTAATGCTGACTGTGCCTCTCTCCCAGGAGCAGGCTGTTTCGAATCAGAACCTGAAGATGTTATTTCTGAAGTTCAGTATGATTTCGTTCAAGTGGTGGGTCTTTTCACCGGAAAAAACCCCGCAAGTCGTCAGCCTGGACAAGCCTGTCAGAGAAATAGTGATTGCCCATCACTCAGCTGCCGCACCAACCCTGCAGGAATAAAAACTTGTCTAGAGACCGCTCGATTCTGCCGTAAGGCTAACTTCGGTGAACTTGCAATTGGAAATATTCAATGTTCGGAAGATCTTATCAAAGACCAAGCCGGAAAATGTCGAACCAAGGAATTCATTGAAAACCGATCACGGCAACTTGTAAGAATTAATTTAAACAGCTCAAACATGAATGTTTGTAACCCCAATGATCCAGTTGTTCAGGAAGAATTTGAAAGACTTAAAGTTAATAACTTCCATGCTCGGGCCTTTGAGTCTCTGTTTGCAGACTCAAATACGGGTGATGCGTTTCAAATGCAACAACAAATTAGAAAACTCGTTCAACAGTTTAGAACTAAAAGACTTGAACTTGTAAAAAAGCTTAATGAATCTAATAATGCTTTTAAGAAAGAATACTTAAAGCTAACAACGCTAAAACCAAACTCTCAGGAAACCATCGAATTTCGTGGAAAAACTTACAAGGAAGCGGATCTCTATTCTCAGTCCATTGAGAATGGTCTTTCACTCGACTTAATGACTGACCTTGAAAAGTATCGATCTGACTATAACAAACAACTTGGCGACCTCTATCTAGAACTCGCTTTGAAACTTCCACCTTTTATTGAAGACTTTTACGGCATTGATCAAAATAAAAAAGAATTTAGGTACATTAATCACCGCAGAGACCCTACTGCTATCACTTTTAAGTTAAAGAATAAAAAGCAATGGCATTATGAGGTTGAAGTTCGGGATGACCCAAAGAAATACCTTGAAGAATTTAATGAAGGCCAAACTTTAAAACTGTTAAATTCAATCTACCCTAATTACGCCGAAAGAAGTCTTATTAAGAGTGGTGCTCGCTTTAAAGACTTTCCTTTCATGACAAATCATCCTGATCTTAGAATGGTAAGAGCAGGATCTCCAAAGAAGCGTTATACAGATGATCACCAACTGGGTTGGTTCCCAAACCGGGCCAGAGTTTCAATGAAGGGTTTTTTTAAAACCATGACTAAAAGTTTTGAGACAACCCACCGTGACCGGTTTAAAACAACAAATAATGACGACTGGGATGATCTTCTTGATCCTGAACTAAGATTCTACTCTGGCTGCTATAATGAAGCCTTAACTGTTCCAGAGGAAAAACAAAAATCATATTGTGGCCAAAGTGAAACTGTAATGAAAGAGCTTCAAAGCTATATGCTGGCTCACCTCATTCTCTATGGTGGAAATGGAAAGAAGAAACACTATTCAACTCTTCACTTCAAAGGGGATAAAGCGGGTGACGAGCAAACTAATTCTCAATGGAACAGATACGAACTTCTTGGGCCACGAGGCGCTTACCTGGTTCATATGTAT
>JAUHYH010000202.1 GCA_030426585.1 Bacteriovoracia bacterium | reverse complement strand
CGGTATATATAACTCAAAATGTTTTTTGATGAATGGATGGCATCAATTTTTTTTCTAATCTCAATAATTTCTGATTTAGTCACGATTGGTTCAATAAGTTCAATTTGCTTATTGGGGTCTCCCCCTTCAAAGAGTTCAATACTTTCTTCTTCTCCAAGATAACCTAGCGACATCTTCATCAGAAAACGATCAATTTGAGATTCTGGCAAAGGAAAAGTCCCCATTTGTCCATGGGGGTTTTGAGTCGCCACGACAAAATAGTCTTCAGGTAAAGAGTGCTCCTCACCTTCAATATTCACCTTCTTTTCTTCCATTGATTGCAGCAGAGCACTTTGAGTCTTTGGCGTTGCTCGGTTAAGTTCATCTGCTAAAATAATCTCTCCAAAAATAGGACCGGGGAGAAAATTGAAACTCTCCGAACTTTTTGAGTACACTCGAGAGCCTAAAATATCGGAAGGAAGTAAATCATTCGTAAATTGGATTCGAGAAAGTTTTAACCCTAATGCCTTTGCAATATATTTAACCAAAGTCGTTTTCCCAACGCCAGGGACATCTTCAATGAGTAAATGGCCACGTGAAAAAAAACAACAAAGGCTAAGCAAAAGCTTATCCTGATTGCCTTTTATATAGCTCTTAGAATGTTCTAATATTTTTTGAACACTAGAATCTAGCTTTTTTTGAAAGAGTTTTTCAACCGAATGCAAGGGATTTCCTTGTTAAAGGTTTTTCTTTTCTACAGTTAAGATTTCTTGGCCATAACGATCGATGAATTCAATGACAATATCTTCTGCTTTTTCTTCAATCGCAACCACATCAATCTTCATATTAAAAAGATCTCTTTCAGCCTTTAAAACAATTTTCCCATCTTCATGGGTCCAAGTTCCCTTACCCGTATCTAGATTAGGAAGGTCATAATACCAAGTATTATCTTGATAAATTGCGATCTCGATCGGGTAATCTCTATTCAGAAGAGTGACATCAGCAGCTAAATTAGGTTTAGCGGGTTGCGGTTTTGGATTAATAAACTTTTCAAAGTCTTTTTGTTCAGCTGGAAAATAAGTATATTTTGAACTAGAACCACCACAAGAAAGCAAGAATACTAAAATTAAAAATCTCATTACTTCATGCTAGCAATTTGATGTTTTTTGTAAAGTTAGATTTTCCCGAAACCCTTCCCGAGTAGAGGACTCAAGTTATCCCTTGGGCTGAATTCTCACTTTTAAAGTTTGGCATCGAGGGTATATGGGACAACCATTGCAGGCCCTTCTTTGATATTCAAAATAGGCCCTACGAGTAAAAACTTGGTCTTCCAAAGCATTGGCATCAATCTCTTGAATCTTCGCTCTACAGATCTCAAGAGTACCATTGATTTTATCGACATAGATTTCAGAATATTCGGGAACAAAAAGAAACTCAGCATTCTCACTAACTTGGATTTCAGCACGACAGATATACTGAGTACCAAAACGTGTTCGAACCTTCAGAACTTTATGAGTCCGCTCGTAGTTCTCAGTGCTAAAAAAATGAGGATAAAGGGCCGCAAGGTCTCTCTCATGGGCTTGTGAACGACCACGAATTTCTTCCTGGCATCGATTGTAGAACTCCTGAATCTTTTCTTCTCTTATATCGGGGTGGATATCCCACGACTCAAGACCATCAATATTAAGTCTCAAATAATTTGATTTAATAATGTCTTGATGTTTTAAATAATCTTGAGCGGACGCCGTTAAACTAATGATAAAGAGTAAAAGTAAAGCTCTCATGAAACCTCAACTTGTTGCAATACCCTATTAACACAAGAAAAATGGAAAACGGCAAGTAACGCAGCGCTAAAGGCAAATGCTTTTTTGAATCGCTTTATCGAGGCTATTGAGAATTTTAGTCCTGTCACTGACCACAGTTGTTTTAATAAGAATGAAGCTTTTTTTACATTCGAGGTAATAAGAAAATTCTGTAAAAGAATGACCTTTGAACTCATATTGAGTTCCAATTTTATGAATGGATTTATCTTTCAAAGATTTAAATTCGTAATCATGAAATTTTTGAATTTTAACCTCTTCAGACTTTGCCCAATTTTGTTTTTCATTTTGATAATCTTTTTGCGATTTCGCTAAAGACTTTGCGTCTAACTTAAAACTATCAACTTTTTTAGGAATCACCATCACGCTGTCTTTGGGTGCCGAAGTTTTACTCGCAAACAAGTGCGGAATCCCCATCGATTTCTCTAAGTACATCCAATAATTCCCGAGATCTATACTCAACTGCCCTTCCGGACTTTTAAGTTCATACTTCTTAGCAAAGAGTTCCGTTCCTGAAATCAAAATTATTAGCAAAAGAAATAATCTCATTTCCCTAGTATAGGCTCCTTTCAAGTAGGATTCATAGAGGGGAAAAAGTCATTTACTCAAGTGAAAAAGAGTAAGCTAAGTCTTTGATTTTCCGATAAGAAGCTGTGTTCACAAAATATCTTTTATATATGGCGTTCTTAACGCTTTCAACCTCGCTGAATGCTCGCATGAGTGTTCCCGAAGCCATGCCTCATCAAACCCTCGTTCAAGAAATTGAATCCTACGAACAACGTTTCGAGAACTATGAAAAAAGTTGTGTTGATAAAATAAAAACAACCTATAAAGACTGTCTCGATGAAAAGAAAGCACTAGAGAAAAGACAAAAAATTCTTCTCGCTGAATGGGATAACGCCCAGTCTGAATGCCAAGGGAACTGCCAGGATATGGCCGCTCTTGAAACAGGAAATATTAGTGCGCTTACAAAAACAATTGAAGACGCTTCAAAGAAAGTTACCTGTACACCTGAAGATGAAAAATATTACGATAGCCTCTGCCTTGAAAGTCTTAAGTGCATGATCGCTGCCAGTGCTCCCCCCGATACAGAAATGAAATACATGAAGTTTATGTTTAAAAACATGAACATCGATTACAGCAAGTTTCGTGACAAAAGTGAATGCATCAATCTCAATAATAGCTGTGGGTTTAAAAGTTTATATTTAATTACAAAAGACTTTGTTGAACTTTGGGATTTTGGGAAAACAGCTTTGACTTATGCACCTGCACTCACCGGTATCATGATTAAACTTTTAGGAAAGGCGGTTAAAGGGGCAAAAAATAAAGTTAAGTCCTATTGGAAAGAAAGTGCTGAGCTTGAATCCAATACCGCCAGTCAAGCTTTAAGAGTGAGCCAGATGGCCGCCAAAGATGCTGTTAAGCTTGGACTTGAAGCCCACCACAAATCTCTAGAAATGTATAAAAACCTCTGGGACAGCTTACAAGCTTTTTTCTCTCACTACGTTTATTGCAAAGAATGGAGAGGAAAGCCTCTTGAGGGTGAATGCATTCGCCCTTACACCAGAAAATGTGCCACCTGTGCAGATGCTTTAACAGGAGACTGTGTTTTACTTCAGATGATTGGTCTTGAAGTGCTCACAGAAATTCTCACCATGGGAAGTTCGAGTATTTTAACCGCAGGTAAAGTCAGTGCTCGGTTTGCGAAAAAAATTGTAATGAACCCAAAGATCATGTCGTTTCTTCGAAAGCAGCAGAAACTCATGAGCAAAATGCCCTCGAGTAAAAATCTTCAAAGAAAAGTTCTTGCTTTAAACCGAAAGATCAAAAAACCTAAGAAAACTCCACCTAAACTTGCCATAGAAGAAGAAAACCTCAGCCTAGCGGCAAAGAAGTTTAAGAAGAAGAGAAAAAAACAAAGTTTAAAAGAATACAGTCAAAAGAAAGGTTATAAACAAGTTAGTCTTAAAAGGGGCCAAATCAACGACCCTATTGGTATTTCAAACCCACTTGGTAGAAAGGCCATTGTCAGATTTCAAAAAGAAGGAAGAACTGATTTCTTTGAACTTGAAGGAAAAATCGTTAATCAGTATGAAAAAGGATTCGACCTCCTTGATGAAGCGGGTAACACTCATCGCATTAGTAATAATGCCGGTGATATCAAGCAACTTTATATTGATCCCAAAACACCAACGACTATTCCGAAAAAAGAACTCCTCCCTATAGAGGAAGCACTTAACACTTCAGAAAAAAGACTTGTTTTTGATTCGTTTGTAAAAAAAGCATCAAAAAAACAAAATGAGTTGTTTCATAAAGGAAAAATCAACCAACCATTTGATGATGATAAGTTCATTAAGGATTTGAACAAAATTTATCTTAGTGGGTCCAAGAAGCAAAAAGAGATTGCAACAAAAAGTTTCCTCAAAAAATATCCACATATTAAAGAAGCTGATTTAAAAG
>JAUHYH010000201.1 GCA_030426585.1 Bacteriovoracia bacterium | reverse complement strand
GGACAAAAAATATTGATCACTGCAGGAATAAAATAATATGTAAAAGAGAATTCTCGCTCTTTCAAAAAAACATTTAGCCACCGATACTTATCTGTTTTTTTTGTTTTTAAGTATTGTACAAGATCTTGTTTGGGGTCGAGAGCGTTATAAGTTGAGTTATGATAACGATTTAAAACCACATCAATAACTTCACTTCTTTCTCTTCCAGATGGGTCAAGTGCCCCAACCTCGTTAAACAAAATTGTCTCTAAAGCAAAAAGACTTCTGTATATTTCTTTCCTTTCAGTCCAATAATCATACACTTTACCTAAGCGAGAATTAACGTATTTTTTAATTTCTTCAGTTGCCTCACGCTTCTGACGAGCAAACCTACTATCTTGTTTTTTCTTACTTAACAAACCTTTATAAAACTTTATCGCTTCATTTACTTTCTCTTCCCATAGTTTAAAGGATCTTTTGTAATGCTTAAGTCCGAGTTTTTGAACTTTCGGCAGGGCAGTCATTAACCAGTCAAGATCATATTGAAGGTTGTTTGTTACAAAAATTTGCTTCTTTAAAACTTCTAACTTAATTGTATCAATAATTGTTCTGGGAAAAGTATCTTTTTTATAAACAGAAGAACTCGGTGCCCCATCTTCAAAGATTTTCCGACGGAAGTAAGTTCTGTTTATCTCCTGTTGATCACCTTTCTTTTTTGCATCTTCATATGCTTTTCGATTTTCAAGATGTTTAACGGGATAACCAAAGTTATGCATGTAAAAAAACTTTTGCTCAAAGTTTAAGTAAAAATTTCTTATTGCCTCAAAAGTTTTTTTACCTTCGTTGATCGTTTTAGAATCTTTCATTCCTAAAATATCAAATTTATATTTTACCTCTAAGTTCTTTTCAACTAAATTCTCTAACTTAGAAAGTCCTTTCTCTAAAGAGGGAAGCCGAAAATACTTATCTAGCCTCTCTCGCTTAGCTTCAATCCATTTTTTTTTGTTTATTAACAAATATAGATTTTTACGAATCGTTTTATAATCGATTTCTTCATTTATATAAGGAATATAAATTCCATTCCCTTGGTAATCCGTGAAGAGGGCATCATACTTTTTTTCTAAACCTGGTTCACAAAACTTCTTTTTATACTTTCTCAAAACCTGGTCATAAGACTTGATAATTTTACTAGGTGAACTTCTTAGAGATGACTGAAAATTATATTCTTGCCCAAAAAGAATTGCAGGAGTGAGAAAAAAATAAAGAAAAAACTTCATCATTTAAGCTGATTTACGAATTCAGATTCCCAGAGACCAAGAATGGTTCGATTCCCCATAATCAGAAGAACTGATTCCTCTGTAGAAAGCTCTTTGATCACTTCCTGCAGTTCATTGAGTTCACTTACGGTTATTGATTTAATACCAAGTTTTTTTTCAATATCATTTGAAAGTTTTTCAAAATTAAGGTTTTGAAACTGAACGGCGTTTGTAGGCAACTTCGGATCAGCAATCGTAACACTGGCAGCCCCTTTAAAAACAGGAATGAACTTTTCTTGAAAAGCCTCACTTCTGGCCGTCGACGTACTTGGCTCAATAATGCAATGAACAGGAAGCCCTGGATATTTTTTCTTTATCGCATCTAAAGTGACTTCAACAGAAGATGGATGATGTGCGAAATCTTCAACCACTATCGCTTTGTTAAATTTCCCTCTCAGTTCTTGTCGTCTTTTTACGTTTTCGATTTTCTCTACAGCTGATTTTACCTTTTCGTATTCATAGCCTTCTTCAAGACAAAAAAGAATAACACTCGAAAGGTTTAAGATATTATGATCACCTATAACCGATGTTTCAAAAGTTAACTCCTGGCCTTTGTACTTAAGAGTAAACTGGCATTTCCCATTCTGATAATTTAGGTTGCGGGGACCAAACTCAGATTGGTGTCCATAAAAAGATGTTGGACCTGAATACTCCTTAGCCACATTCATAACACAGGGATAATCAGAGTTTCCAATCATTCTCTCTAATTGAGGAAGAATAACATGAAACTCTCTTTCAATAGCATCAGTGTCTGCATAGATATCAGCATGATCAAACTCAAGAGAAGTTAGAACTAGATGTTTAATATTATAATGCCTTAACTTCGCATTTTTTTGAAAATAAGACGTATCATATTCATCACTCTCAATAACAAAGTACTTTCCCTTGCCAAGAGCGGCAGGCGGGCGATCATTTAATATCCCAGCAACAAAATAACCAGGCTCTGCGCCCAGACGATCAAGGACCTGTGTAAAATAATAAGTAGTTGTTGTTTTCCCATGAGTTCCAGCGATTCCGATCACGCTTCTATCTTTAAGAATTAACTCACCCATTAAAGTTGGAAAGGAAGTAAACGGAATACCAACCTCTTCGATCATTCTCGCTGTTTCAGTTTGCCCACCAACAGAATTTCCCACAACTATGAGGTCGTAATTTTTCAAAAAATCTTCATTTACTTTATCTAAAGAATAACTGGGTATATCTGCCTGTTTTAAGTAATCACTCATTGGAGGAAAGAAAGTACTGTCTGCTCCCTCTACTTCAAAACCAGCTTCTTTTAAAAGCTTGGCACAAGTCCCCATACCCATACCGCAAACACGGTAGAAAAATACCTTTTTTATTTTAGAATGGTTTTCACTTAATTTTTTAGCGTCCCAAAAATTTTCTAAATTCATCACCTGTCCTTATGATAAATTTTCTTTACAGAAGTCAGTCAATTTATCAAGGCTTACTCGTGACTGCTCCATGCTATCTCTATCTCTTACGGTGACAGCATTATCTTCTAAAGAATCAAAATCGGCTGTAATACAGTACGGAGTCCCGATTTCATCTTGTCTTCGGTAACGTTTCCCAATAGAACCCGCAACATCAAACTCACATTTATATTCTTTACTTAAATCATTATAAATTTTACGTCCTAACTCTTCTAACCCACCTTTTTTCATCAAAGGTAAGACAGCGATTTTAATTGGTGCCAATTTTTTATGAAACTTCATCACGACTCTTTCGTTTTCCTTGTCTCCTGGATTCTCTAAACGATAGGCATCGCAAAGAACGGCGAGCAGTGAACGATCACACCCTACTGAGGTTTCAATAACATAAGGAATATATTTTTCATTATTATTAGCTTGATCAACATAATGTAGGTTCTTCTTTGAAAACTCTTCATGTTGTTTAAGGTCGAAGTCTGTTCGAGAATGAATTCCCTCCATTTCTCCCCAACCAATTGGAAATTCATATTCAATATCAAGAGCAGCATCAGCGTAATGAGCGAGTTCTTTAGGTCCATGAGGATGAAAGCGAAGTTTTTCAGCTCTTAATCCGTTATCAATATGCCATTGGTAACGAGTCTCCTTCCATTGCTCCATGAATTCCTTTTGGCTTCCTGGTTTTACGAAATATTGCATTTCCATTTGCTCAAACTCACGAGTTCTAAAGATAAAATTCCCCGGAGTTATTTCGTTTCTAAAAGCTTTTCCAATTTGAGCAATACCAAAAGGAAGTTTTTTTCTCATTGTTGTTTGTACATTGAGAAAATTTACAAAAATTCCCTGAGCTGTTTCTGGTCGTAAATAAACTTTTGATGAACTGTCTTCAACTGGTCCCATCTGAGTAGAGAACATTAAGTTGAACTCTCTTGCATCAGTGAATTGCCCTTCCGCCTTACAGTTTGGACAAGGAGCTTTCGTATCGATTTGGTCTTCCCTAAAACGAGACTTACAAGCCTTGCAGTCAACGAGGGGGTCAGTGAAATTATCGACATGACCAGAAGCTTTCCAAACTTCTGGATGCATAAGAATTGAAGCATCAACTCCTTCGACATCCTCTCTAAAAGTCATCGATTTCCACCAACGATTCTTAACATTATTTTTTAATTCAATTCCTAAAGGTCCATAATCCCAGCAAGACCCAAGCCCACCATAAATCTCGGAACTCTGAAAAAGGAATCCTCTTCGTTTACAAAGAGAAACTAGGTCTGCCATTGATTCTAAATTCTTAAATTCGCTCATATTCATCTCTTGATAGTTCTAAACGCCCCTCTAGTGTACTTTTATTGATTGGGCGTGTAAAACTAAGAGAAGATGAAAGCCTATTTTTTTGACCGTGACGGAACTCTTATTGTTGATAAGCATTATTTATCCGACCCAAGTCAGGTCGAGTTCGTGCCCGGAGCTTTTGAAGTCTTAAAAACCCTTCAAGAACGGGGAGACAAGATTTTCATTGTCACCAATCAATCTGGTGTTGGTCGTGGTATGTTCCCTTTATCATCAATTCTTAAAGTCC
>JAUHYH010000200.1 GCA_030426585.1 Bacteriovoracia bacterium | reverse complement strand
CCTCTTTTATATCTCATGTAATCCCGATAGCTATCTCAAAGATATAAAGCCACTTTTAGAAAGTGGCTTTGAAATAAAAGATTTAAAAATTGTAGATGCGTTCCCGCAAACGCCTCATATGGAAGTTGTTAGCTATTTAAAAAAGATTTGATAATCTCTTTTTCATAACTTCAACCGGAGTTAAAGGAACAAGATCGCCAAGCTCTGGTCCATGGTCTTGACCTGTTAGACAAACTCTAACCCCCATGAATAGTTGTTTCCCCTTTATTCCAAGGTCCTTTTTAAGAGCGTTGAAATATTCAGTAAAATCATCTTTTGTAATGAATTCGGAAGCGGAAGAGAGTTTTTCATTAAGAAACTCATGAATCTGCTTAGTCGTTTCCCAACCAAGAACTTCATTGAGTTTTTCTGTTTTCTCAATCTCTGTCTTAAAGAGATTTTCATCTAAGCGTACGGAAAACTCTGAAAAGAATTCTATTTGAGTTTTATAAAGCTCAATTGCTCTCGCTTTCCAATCATCAGACTGAGAAAAATAAGCATGCCCTTCTGGGATAAACTTTTCAAGCTCAATTTTTAACGTATCGTTATCGAGTTTTCGAATATGCATCCCATTAACCCACTTGAGTTTAACGAGATCATAAATCGCTGCAGCCTTACTAAACCGAGTGACATCAAACTTCTCTTGAACTTCCTCAAGCTTAAAAATTTCTTCCTCATCTGGGTGAGACCAACCAAGAAGACAAAGGTAATTGGCTAAAGACTGCGGAAGATAAGATTCTTCTCGATAAAGATTAACTGAAGTCGCACCATGACGCTTGGATAGCTTTTGTCGATCTTTACCAATTAACAAAGAAACGTGAGAAAACTCAGGGGGAGTGGCTTCAAAAGCTTCATAAAGCATGAGCTGCCTTACAGAGTTATTCACATGATCCTCACCTCTAATAACGTGAGTGATCTTCATAAGCATATCATCGATAACAACACAGAAGTTATAAACAGGTTGACCATTCGACCGCATGATCACGAAGTCCCCAACCATTCCTTGAGGAAAAACCACACGCCCTCGAACTGAATCTTGAAGGGTATAAGGTTTTTGAGGGGCCTTAAAACGAATGGCTGCCTTTTCACCTGCTGCCAGCCTATTAGCCGCTTCTTCAAAAAACTCTTCATTTCTCCACTTACCAGAATAATGCGGAGGTCGCCCTTCTTTCAAAGCTTGCTCTCTCATGACCTCTAGCTCTTCATCGGTACAGAAATCATAATAAGCGAGTCCCTTATCTACTAATTTTTGAGCATGTTCTTTATATAAGTCAGTTCTCTCTGATTGCCGGTAAGGACCAAACTCTCCAGGCTTGTCGGGACCTTCATCGTAATCAAGGCCTAACCATTTTAGATCTGAAATCTGAGATTCTTCATACTCTCTTTTGCTTCGTTCAAGATCTGTATCCTCGATTCGAAGAACAAAGGTTCCGTTATTGGCCTTAGCATAAAGGTAGTTGTAGATCGCTGTTCTTGCTCCCCCAATATGAAGATATCCTGTAGGGCTAGGAGCAAATCGAACTCGTGGAGTGGTCATAAGTATTCACCGCGTTAAGTTATTGTAAGTAGCTTAATTTTTAACCGAGTTCTTACGAAATTCCAAGGTTTTCATGGTTTAGGGATAAGAGCGATAAACCCAAAATCACTTCGGTACCGAAGTGATTTCGTAGAATTTTATTTAGTTGGATTCCTTTAAACAGGCCCTTAGATACTTTTGAAGTCTTCTATTTTGTTTGTTCACTTTTCTGATTCGTTTATGAGTAAGCTTTTTGCGAATTCGATTCAGTTTGGCTTGCTTTCGATGGTACTTCTTTGAGCTTTTGTCGAAACGAACTTTCTCTATCTCACGCCCCGAAACAGTATTTCGCCAAAAGACTTTATCCCTGTGATCGATTACCTCACACTTACGGTTCCAAGTTCTGTAGATAATGTCACCCATCGAATTTATTGATGAGCTAAACTTAGCGCCAAATCTTGCTTCACCATAATTACTACATTCATAACGGCAGAGTTCGCTGGCCTGAACTTGAAAGCTTATAAAAAATAAAAAAGTGAAAACTTTCATTAATTTAATTCCTTAACTGAAATCCGCTCCCAAGTCTTGCTAGACTCTTCTCTTTGAGGATAACTAAATTCGAAATCATAAGACTTTTTATACTCAGGTAATAACTCTGCTTGAGAGTCGATATAGTCAGAAAAGAAAGAGACGGCATCCATTGCAAGCATCTTAGGTCTTTCCTTTCCACCCAAATGTCTTAGGTAAACATAATTATCGTCAATTTGAGTAGCGTTTAAATAAAGGTATTCTCTCACTCGATTGGAATCAGGAGTCACATAAAGCTTAGAAGTTTTAGTTGACTTGCCCCACTTAAAAGTCGTGAGAATATTTGAATATTTAATTTTCTTATTTTTTGAATCTCCAATAAGCTTATTCGGTACCAGAACTTTCACAAGAAGATCATCGGGAACAACAACACTTGTCGCAATGGTAAAGAACTCCAGGGCAAAGTCAGCACAACCCGATCCTTCTCCAAGCGCAACCTTTTTATTACCACCATAAATTGTATAAGAACCTTGTTCGATCCATTGATCGATAAAATCCATCGCTTTCTGACATCGTTCAGCCGAAGTCGGCACTGTTACCGTCGTTAAACGCCCTGCCTCTTTTGCTTGTCTCAATTCTTCTGCTGTAGAGTCTGCGTTCTGAAGGTCTCCTGGGAAATTATAAAAGAGACTGCCTAACCCAATTTTTTTCTCTAAGACAATTTTTCTTGATTCAGCTTTATCGGCTCGCTCCATTCCTGTCAGAACATGATTGATTCCGTATTTATTTGGTTGTTCACAATTAATCTCAACGGCGAAGTGTCCAATTGGTGCGTAATCATTTCCCATTGAATTAATCCCTGCAGTTGATGCGAGAGTTGCTGGTGAATTCCATCGAATTTTTATTCTTGGAGTGATTGTGTGAAACTTAATTTCATTTTTAAATGTCTTAGCCATTGTTGTTCCTGATAAAAGAATTATCAAAAGACTTAATAAACGCATCTAAGGCTCCCTTATAATATAGATTTAATACTATCAGGGTCTCGAAATAAGATGAGATAACTTGTAATGATTACAACAAGTGTCGATTCTTTAATTACTGAACAGAAAAGATAGACTCAATCTCGTGATTGATATTGTCCATTTTACTTCCTGTCGTAAGAGCAATCTCTCTTACAAGAAGGTCTTTACAAAGATCTACCATCTTCTTCTCGCTGAAACTTAATTTTTTCGTAAATCTCAAAATAAGAAGTGAGCGTAAAACATCTGCAATTTCGAGAACAGATCCCGAATTTACTTTAAGCATATACTCTCTATGGCGACGGTTCCAAGTTTCGCGGCTTGGATTCACATTATGATCTCTGAGAAGCTCAAAAACTGATTGGACTTCATTTTCTGTAACTAAGGCCCGAACCTCTTTGCTCCCTTCAGGAACAATCACTTTCATCCCATTAGCAACAATCGCTATTGTCAGCGTCGATAAGGTTTGACCTGCTATTTCTTTTGATTCTCTTTTAAGAATTTGCCCCACACCGTGGCCCGGGCATACGACGTAATCGCCTATTTCATACATAAAAAATGTCCTCTCCAATACTTTCCCACAGGCATAATACCACGATGCGGCATAAGTTACCGGGCCGTTAGTAATCTTTACACTCATAAAACAAATAGACAGAAAAAAGTATCTGGTTCAGATAAAAATACTAATAAATCCAAGTATTTAGCTATGTTCAAAACTTGGCCGCTTAATTGCTCTATAAGACCCTGCGTACAAAACAAGTGAGGAGTCACTATGAAAAAGCTAAATCTATTAGCTCTTATTTTATCTATTATCCCGATCGTAAGTTCGGCGAACTTTCCATCTCCAGAGCAGATGGTTCAGTATTACAACCAAAATCCAGGTGCGGTTAATCAACCAGCGATTTCAGAGCCTTCGCTGATTCCAGCTGAACAAATGATTTTACCTCAGCGGTCGATTGCTCAACAACATCTTATGACAACGGATCCGGCTACAAGCTTTATGGCACCCGAACCCTTGTCACAAAGAGCTCCAAATTTTGCAGGACTTGAATACCAAGCTCCTTCTGAAAATTCAGTTGCTCTTTATTACCAGATCCAAAAAATCAGGTGGAGAACCAACATTGAAATCGCGATGGATAAATCGTTTGGAAACGATTTTACAGGCGGCCTTAATTAAAAAATCCAATTGGCCTCATGCACGAGGAAATATTTATGCGACGTGGGCAAA
>JAUHYH010000199.1 GCA_030426585.1 Bacteriovoracia bacterium | reverse complement strand
CATGTATTCAACAATGCCTTTGAGTTGGTCGTCAGTCATGGATTTCAATACTTTTCGGCCGACCAATTCTAAGCCTTTTTTTGCTGTATTGACTCCAAATTGGACTGCATTGATGTGAAAACTCCCCACCTTGGCGTGCTTTAAGGAATCAAGAAACAAATACACGAGTCCTTCTTCTGTCATGTCTATGATCACATCCGTCAATGTATCGACAAAGATTTTGGGTTGATCTGATTCTCTTACTTTTTCAACGATGTCAAAAACACGATTTGAAAGAGAATCTGATATTGGAAATGCAACATGGAAGACAGAATTAGCCATTGGATTTGTATTTTTTTGTAAAACCTTTAAACCGATGATTAACAAACATTCCAAGAACGACGGGAGTGGTCGTCATTAGGAATATCTTTAATGATGCTAATAAAATAGAGAATTCTTGAGGTGTTGCGGTAAATTTTTCTAAGCCTAGTTTTATAATAAAAGGAATTGTGAAAATTCCAAACATGCTTGCTGTTGCTGTAAGGGAAATAGAAAGGGCAGTGTCTCCCTTTATAATATAAGTAAGGTAATTCGATGCAACTCCACCCGGGCAACATGAAATAATAATTAAACCAATCGTCAAAAATGTTGGAAGTTCAAATAAGCTTGCAATAAAAAAAGCAATACAAGGGAGGAGTATGACTTGAAGAAACATTCCCGTGATAAAGGCCTTAGGGAACTTATAAATATTTTGGAAATCTTTAGAGCTTAAGTCGAGACCCATCACGAACATGATAAAGCTGAGGACAATTGGGAGTATAATTTGAACAATCATGATTGACTCTATTATAAGACTTAAGGGTTTAATTGGAAGTTAAATTCAAGGTCAAGTTGCGAGGCTTCAGTTATGCCATTATGAGTGGAAGATTGGAATTTTGAGGCCAAGACAGTTTTAAGTGCCTCTTTGTCCAGGCGATCATGTCCACTCGATTTTTTAATTTTTGCATCAATAATATTACCGTTTTCATCAAGTTCGACAGAGATTATTACAAGACCTTCTTCCTTATAAGCTCTTGAGAGTTCAGGATAAATGGGAGAAATGGGACTATTGGGGCGAGCCTCTTGTGTTACGCCAGAGAGAGAGGAATTATTATTGGATCTTTTCCCCTTTGTTTTTTTTGAAAGTCCTTGAGAACTGACTGAGCTTTTTGAATAGCGAAAATTAACTCGGTACTTTGACTCTTGATTTTTTGAGGGAGAATAAAAAAGTAAACTATGGATGGCTAAGCTAAGTAAAACACTAGACAGGAGCTTGTATCCATGCATAAACTGAAAACCCTCTTGTTCCAAAATTAAGTGTGTCCTCATAATCCTTGTTCAAAAGGTTATGAATAAGAAGAGAATAGTCGATTTCTTTTGGTTTGTAATGGAGAGATGTATTTAAGAAGGCATATGATCCTAACTCTGAGGATCCGCTATAACGTCTACCCACATAAACCATGGTTGAGTCTACTTTTATCTCATTTGTAATTGTTTTTTGAATCTTGAAGCTCAATTTTTCTTTTGGGATATATGTTGCTTTTTTGTTTGTTGATTGGTTGTTAACGTCAGTATAGGTGTAATCGGTAGTCACCTTGAACGAGTTAAAATCACCTTTGTAGGTAAACTCTAATCCTTGAGTTTCTGTATCCTCTAAGTTGTAATACTTGTTAGTACCTGAATCGAAATCTACGAAATTACTCATATTGTTATTAAAGTAAGTTGTAGAGAAGGAATGTTTCTCAAAATCAAAGTCTAAACCTGCTTCCGTCGTATGAATTCGTGTGGGTTGCAAGTTTAAATTTCCATAATTATTAGAGCTTAACTGATAAAGAGTAGGTGATCTAAAGCTATGTCCGTAGTTTACTCTAAATTTTAGAAATGAGAGAAGGGGGAGAAGAAAAGATTGTTTATAAGTACTAACCTCTTTAAACCTTTGATGCGCTTGATGGCGAAAGCTTGTCTCTGAAATAAGGCCCTGAAAGTTACCAACTTGAGACAGGTAAATTCCGTTGCTCTCTACTGAAATTTCATTAAAGTTATCAAAAGTTCCTTGAGCAGTAGCTTCACGATACTCATAATCCACCCCAATAAGAGTATTCCATGTTTTTCCCCAGAATAGAGTGTTATAAAAGTCGATTTTTTTATTTTTAGAAGAATATTCAGAAACACTTGGGACCTCGATAAAACGCTCAGTATCGGCTTGAGTGTAAATTAATCGGTACTCCCAACGGTCATCCCATAAACGGTTCTGATAACGAAGAGTGACTCTTGTATTATCAAAGTCAGAGCTGTCATTATTTCTTTGATCTGCACTAAAACTATCAATCTCTGATTTTGTTGTTACGGCATAGAGTGAAGCATATAAGGAAGAACTGGAAGAAAGTTTATAGCTAACGGAGGGGTTTACTTGGAGAGCTTTGAATGAATCTCTTTCTGCTTTAAAAGTTCGATTCTTATTATAACTTGAGATCCCCTCAGTAGCTCTGTAGCTTCCATTAAAACGGTAAGTAATGTTATTACTTTTTGTAGAGAGATAAGTGTTCAAGAAGTGAGTTGCGTGTGAACCGACGCCGATAGTGACTGCTTTTTTATCACCTTTTTTAGTATTAATTTTGATAACACCAGCAACACTGTCGGTTCCGTATAAAGTCGTGCTGGCACCATTTATAATCTCGATTGATTCTATCTGATCGAGGTTCATCATTTGAAGTTGATAGGTTCCAGCAATACTAGAAGGATCTTCGAGTTCTACATCATCTAAGATAATTTTTGTGAAACCAGTAAGACCTCTTTGTTTCAGAGTTTGGGTACCACCGTAGGCCCCTTGATTACTAAAATAAAGTCCTGTCTCAAGCTGTAGAAAATCAGGAACGGAGGTCGAGCCATAAGCCTTGAGCTCCTTTGAGGTAAAAATACGAGTGCTACTTAATGCTTGATCAGCAGGTGTATAAATTTTTGTGGCCGTAACGAGGACGTTTTGATTTGCCAGTGAGGTTGTACTCACTAATAGAAGCCATATAAGTTTGGAAATCATGACGAAATCTAACATAAAGCATGAAAATTTGCCCACCAATTTTGCCAAATTACTTATATTTCACTGGTGGTGGAAACAATGGTACTAGGATGCCTTTTTTTCTAACATCTTGATTTCTTTAGGATAATGCTAGATTTCCACCAATCTAAAAAGAGTAATAGTTGTTCCATAATAGACTTTAATCACATTGAGTTTTTTGCGGGGGATGTATGGCGATTCATAAACAAAGGGAAAGAAGTTTTAGAAAATCTAAACTTCTAGAGCAGTTCCATCAAATAGCAGCCGAAAATCAAGCACATCATGAATTCTACAAAAATCGATTTGAGTTCAAAATTCTTTTACTTGAAGATGATCTGAATTTGGGCAGAGAATTAGCGAAACGTCTTGAGAATATTAGAAATTGTAGGGTCTTTGTCTGCCAAAGTGAGTTTTCAGCTTTAAAGCTCTTAAAACAAGAGAAGATCGATCTCGTAGTTTCTGATGTTGAACTTCAAAATTTTAATGGATTTGATTTTGGTGAATCTATTAGGACATTGATGAAGGAAGAAATTCCTCTGATGTACTTTAGTAAAAAAGAAGAAAAACAAATTGAATATTATATGAACGAGCTTAGTCGTTCTTGTTATGTTTATAATGCTTTTGAGGGGAGCGAACTTCAAGAAAAGTTTCTTCAAATGCTTGATGAGATATCGAGTTTGAAAAACTTACCTGAGTTTGGTGCAGCTTAAAAATTTCGTTAATTATAGCATTTTCTTGCATTCAGCTGTCGTGTTTCCGACGTCAAAGGGCCTTTATGGCACCATTAAAACACTTTTCTCATTAATTTATTGAATTCTTAAACCTTGTCCTTAAACTAAGAATATCTATATTAATGGGAGAATCTCACATGAAAAAAGAATTAACTTTTAGTTCGATTACTCTTGGAGTTCTGATTGGAATTCTAATGACAATGGCAAACGTTTATCTCGGTCTCTATGCAGGGATGACAGTTTCAGCTTCTATTCCTGCCGCAGTATTAGCGATGGGGGTTTACAGTATTCTTAAAAAGAAAGCTCTTTTGCAAAGTAATATCGTGCAAACCATGGCTTCAGCAGGTGAATCATTGGCTGCAGGAATTATCTTTACCTTGCCTGCTCTTGTCCTTGTTGGGGCTTGGCAGGACTTTAAGTTTTGGCCAACAAGTTTAATCGCTATCGCTGGTGGTCTTCTTGGTGTCCTTTTTATGATTCCTTTAAGAAAGGCTTTAATTGAAGATGATAAAGATCTTATTTATCCAGAAGG
>JAUHYH010000198.1 GCA_030426585.1 Bacteriovoracia bacterium | reverse complement strand
ATTTTACTCCCAACAGGTGAGGAGTTTCTTAATACTTTCTTTGCTGCCCAGCTTTTAAAAGCGATTCCGGTTTCACTTTACCCACCAAATCAGCTGAATGATCTTGATCATTGGAGTGAGAAAACTTCCAAAATGATTGAATCTGTAGCGGCTAAAATCTATGTTACAGATAAAAAGATTGAAAAATTTTGTTTTAAGCTCAGTAAATCAGGGGTTAAGGGGATAACGGTTGAAGAGCTTAGAACTGAAGTCGATAAATATCAATATGATATTGAAGTCTTTACTGAAAGAGATATTTGCTTTTTGCAGTTTAGCTCTGGGACAACGGGCGAACCCAAAGCCGTTATAATTAATCAAAAGAATGCGATTTTAAATAGTGAATTGATTATTGAGGCGTTACCTCCCGAAAATAAAAAAATTTCAGTCTGTTCTTGGTTGCCCCTGTATCATGATATGGGCTTAGTCGGCTGTCTGCTTATGTCGATCGTTAATGGAACAGATCTTATTTTGATCAGACCGGATGACTTTATCTTAAAACCTCAATTGTGGTTACAGGCAATCGATGATTTTAAAATCACTTGTACAACGGCTCCAAATTTTGCCTATGGTTTTATTCAAAAAAGAGTTCCTCAAGAGCAAATTGAAAAATTAGACCTGAGTTCAATGGAAGCTTTTCTTTGTGGGGCTGAAATGGTTTATAAGGAAACCTCTGATAAGTTTTTAAACCATCTCCGACCTGCAAAATTGAACCCAAAATCTCTTATGCCCGTTTATGGTATGGCAGAGACGACATTAGCAGTATCATTTACAAAAAAAGACACGGGTGTAAAGTTTCTGAAGGTCAATCCAGATAAGCTGAGTCAGAAAGTTATTTCACTTGATAATAATGGAATCTCAATTGCTAGTGTTGGGGAAATACTTCCAACTTTTGAAGTGAAAGTTGTCGATAATGAAGGAAAAAAACTCAGAGAGAATAAGGTCGGTCGAGTTTTAATTAAAGGACCGTGTGTATCTGAAGGGTATTATCTCAATTATGAAGCGAGTGAAAAACTTTTTATTGAGGAGTGGTTAGATTCTGGAGATGAAGGTTTTTTCCACAAAAACGAACTCTATATTTGCGGTCGGATAAAAGATTTAATGATTATAAGAGGAAGTAATTTCTACCCAACTATATACGAAGAAAAAATCTGCTCTATTGAGGGAGTCCGAAAGGGAAGAGTTGTTGTTTCTTCTATTTATAGTCCGACTCAAGACTCGGAGGTCGTGGTAGTTCTTGCAGAAGTGGATAGCCAAACAAACTTAAAAGAATATGATTTAATAGAGAAAATTAGACGAGTGATTTTAGAGGATTCACTCCCTTTAGATACCGTAGTGCTACTGCCTGCTGGTAGTTTAATTAAAACGAGTTCTGGTAAGTTAAAGCGAAAAGCGAATATTGAATTGTGGAAAAGAGATAAGCTTGGTGTTAATCGTTCTCGTTTTTCTGCTACGAAAACCTACTTGAAAGTTCTTTCAAAGCAAATACAACAGTTTCGTTTCTTTCAATAGTAAGATGACTCAGAAAGTCTAAGTCTTGTGAGAGAAAGACGTCTGTATTATAGTCTATGACTTATGAAAGCATTTATTTTTTTAATGATCGTACTTGTACAAGCTTTTTCCTGTTACTCTAAAGAGGCTATTTGGATTGATTATGATGTGGCGGTCGGAAAAATTATCCGTGATGTTGATGATGGCTTTGCACTTTTTCACGCTCTTGAATCAAAAAAATTAAATTTAGTAGGTGTCTCGACTATTTTTGGAAATATTAAAAATCCAGAGAAAATGGTTAAGATAACGAAGAGGCTTTTAGAGCTTCATGACAGACTTGATATCCCCGTTTATAGAGGAGCTTACTCTGCTCAAGACCTTGGAGTGATGACTCCTGCTGTCCTAGGGTTAATAGAAGCATTAGAAAAGCAACCTCTGACTGTCTTAGCAATGGGACGATTAACAAATGTCGCAAGCGTCGTGTCTCTTCGTCCCGATCTTGTTTCAAATATTAAAGAACTTCTCGTAATGGGGGGAAGACAAAAAGAATACAACTCCGCAGTTGGCAAGAGCGAGGTTGTTTTTTGGGATGCGAATATCGATGGGGACTTTGAATCTGTCAGGAAAGTGATTGAGTCTAACGTGAAACTTAGAATGATTCCAACCGAAAGCATGAAAAAAAGTATTATCACTCGAAAACATCTAAAAAAACTTAACAAGTCGTTCAAGCGTCATCGATGGCTGGCGAGAAAATCAGTAGTTTGGAAAAAAATATGGCAGATTTACCCACGGATGAAAGGGTTTATTCCATGGGATTTGTTTCTCGTGAGTTATATAACCCATCCTGAAGACTTTTCTTGTTTTGAAGGTATACCGACTGATTTAGTGAAATTAAAAAATGATACGACTTTTAATAGAAGTGGTGAAAATGGGGCTTATAAATACTTTTTAACGGCATCTTTTTCTTTGGTTTCAAACTTTAGAGCGAGTTATTGTTATGACATTAGGCCCACTCATGTCGATGAAATTATTAATTCATGGTTATGAAGCTTTAGCGAAAGTTTCCTTAACAAGCGGAAGAGTAAAAGCGAATGTTGAGCCCTGGCCAACTTGAGAATTAAATGAGATTTCCCCACTATGGCTCTGAATAGTGTCTTGGCATACCGAAAGTCCAATTCCTGTACCTGTATTCACTTCTTTTGTACTAAAAAATGGATCAAAGATTTTATCTTGAATTGCTGGATCAATTCCATATCCATTATCTTCAATTTGTATGGTTACTTCATCTTTGTTAATTTTTGAGGAAATTTTGATAACGGGTTTAGGAGAATCTTTAACTGCATCAAAAGCGTTTAAGACTAAATTTTGTATTACTTGTTGAATTTTTCCTCGATTGGCCTCAACCATTAATTTTTGACTCAGGTCGAATGAGTTTTGTATTCTAACTCCTCTTTGAGTTCCTAGGTTTTCTAGTAAACTCAAAGAACTTCCAATAAGCTCACCAAGGTCAAGGATTTCGAATTGATCAGAATCTCCTTCAGTAAAATCTTTTATTCCTTGAACAATATTTTTTATTCGTTCAATCCCCTCATTAATTCTTTGAAAGTGGTCGCGGTAGCTTTCTGGTGAGTTTTCTAGGTTTTTTTGTAAAAGATAGGAGTATCCTTTAATAATGGCCAACGGGTTATTAATCTCATGACCAATACCTCTTGCAAGTTTTCCAAGAGAGGCAAAGCGGGTGATTTGGTTGGCATGGGCTTCTTGTTTTACTTGGAGAGTTATATCTTGGAAGACTCCTCTGATTTTTATAATTTTATCTGTTTCGTCTTTCTGTGCTTCTCCAATAGTACGAATCCATTTTTTCTCATCTCGTGAATTTACTAGCTGGAATCGGTCGTCAAAGCTTGTTCCATTTTGAATACAGTTTCTAACGAATTCAGAGATTCTTTCTTTTTCATTAGTGGCGTAGAACTTTAAAGCTTCATTGATATGCAAAGAATTACCGGATTCAAGTCCTAGAATCTTGCAAACTTGATCGGTTAGCTGAATTTCCATCGTTTCTAAATCAAGTTCCCATCCTCCTAAGTTGGAGAGGTTCTGAACAATTTCGAAAAGATAATTTAATTTCTCATTCTGTTCAGTCAGTCTCTCTATTTTAGACATGTCAAAATGAGTTCCGCTGAAAATGAGAGGATCTTTATTTTCATCACGTGAGATCACTTTTCCTTTGGATATAATGGGAACCCAATGTCCCTCCTTATGCTTCATCTTAAACTTAACTTCATACTCTTGGCTTTGACCTGAAAGGTACTTCCCAAACTCTTCTGATGCCATAACTTTGTCATTCGGGTCTACAAGGCTTTCCCAAGTAGAAAAATCAGAGGGGAGTTCTCCTGTTTTATAGCCTAACATCTCAAGCCAACGTTCATCGTAAGTAACTTCATTTGTTTTTAAATTCCACTGCCATGTTCCCAGATCAGTAGCAGTTTCAATGAGCAGAGCATTTTCAAATCTCTTTAGGTCATTTTTCTCTCTTAGTTCTTGAAAATAACAGTAAAGCGTTCCTGAAATGATTCCAAAGTAAAGCAGATTTTGTGAGAGAATAACATCTACAAAGTGAGTTTCAGGGTACATCGCTGAAATGATAAAGGGGAATGCACAACAAAGGCTCATATAGATAAGGTTACCCTTAACATCACTGAAGAGAACTGTCATGAAGATACCAAGGGCCTGAAACGTAAGCCAAGTAAGTTGTCCCTGTGTCTCTATAGGAGAAAATGTAAAAATCGAAATAAATATACAAGTGAGTGAAGGAATAAAAACAATAAAA
>JAUHYH010000197.1 GCA_030426585.1 Bacteriovoracia bacterium | reverse complement strand
CTTCAGTAAGGTCAGAGTAGCTTTCTGAAAGGGCTAAGTTTCTTAGACTATCTTTTAGTCTTTCTTGTCCAAAGTGATTGATCAGCTGACCAAGAAAACGACTCATTTTATCGCGATCTTCAGCATCATCAATCTCAAGTCCATAGCTCATTGTTGGGTCATCAATATGACCTGAGAAGGCCCTAACAATATGAGCACCAACATCAAAACGAAGTCTTCTATAATTAATTGAGACAGTACATGAGTCTCCAATTGAAAGTTTTTGTTGTGATTTAAAGCCTAATCCAGTGATACTCACATCAGTGATTAGCACATCACCAATAAACTCACCACGCTCTCCATAAGGATCATCATGTTCAATCGTAATTTGAATATCATCACTTGATTCAATCGGGATACGAAATGATTTAAAAAAACGAAACTCCGAAAGACTTCTGATCATTGGAAACTCCTCTTAACCTTTTGCCGATAATCCTTGGCAAAATTATTTATAGACAATGTGCCTATCGGAGTTGGCGCCAAAAAAATTTAGCAGTTTTAACCAAAGGCAGAGCTGGCTAGTCAATTATTACTGCTGACCGATGCGGGAAGCTTTTTTTTTTCGCTCTGAAGGTCTGCCATTTGTGCCTGGATCATGTCCCAGACACCTTTATTGGGACCTTTTTTATAGACAGCGGTGTGTTTTCTAAGCCTTTGAATGAAATCCATCGGCATATCTTTTTGAACCATATTGATCACCCAATCAGTAATTGAACCTTTTGGTTCAACATGAACTTCCATTTTTAACTGAGTTTTCCCATTTACGGGTTTGAAACGGAAATTTGCAAATTTAATATGCGCCCTAACATAAGTGTCGTTTGGGGGATGATTTGCATGATCAACTGAGCTCGATTTTACCACTAACTCCATTGTTGCTGGGTCATAGTGCAGCTTATTGGTCACAACCAAATCCCGATTCTTTAAAGGCCAAGGCATATCAACAACACTATAAGTGACGGCTTCAATATCTGAAATATCTTGAACAGTAATTTTCTTTTTTAAAGCTTCATCCCAAGCCGTTGCTTCTTCGACGTCTCTTAACAAAGCCAATGATTTAGCATAAGGCATATCAATAAGACCTTCTGCTCGAAAGGCTAAAAGGCCTGAACCTTCTACTTTTTTCTTATAAACTTTTATACCATCTTCTGAACGGATTTCTTTCCATGCCCAGGCATGAGAAAATGAGATTACTAGAAATAGTAATGAGAGGATCTTCATAACAAAAATCTTATCGAACTTCAGGGCAAAAAGCTTGAGTCCAAATTTAAAGCTAAGTTAAGCTTCTGTTAAAAATTCGCATTTCCCGGGAAACGAGGGAATGGGATCGCATCCCTGATATTTTGAACCCCTGTGATATACATGACGGCCCTTTCAAAACCGAGACCAAATCCTGCGTGAGGACAACCTCCAAAACGCCGAAGGTCTAGATACCACCAATAGTCTTCTTCCTTAAGTCCTTTTTCCTTCATTTTTCTTTTAAGAACTTCAAGGTCGTCTTCTCTTTGAGACCCCCCAATAATTTCTCCAACTCCAGGAACAAGAACATCCATTGCTCGAACTGTTTTGCCATCAGAATTTTCTTTCATGTAAAAGGACTTAATCTCTTTTGGGTAATCCGTTACAATCACGGGTGCTTTATAATGTTCTTCCGTGAGAAAACGTTCATGTTCTGTTTGAAGATCGGCTCCCCATTCCACGGGAAAATCAAATTTCTTCCCACTCTTCTTTAGGATTTCGATCGCTTCAGTGTAAGTCACTCTTTGAAAACTAGAACTTCTCACATGTTCTAAAGTATCTTTAAGACCTTTTTGAATTCGAAGGTTAAAAAAGTCGATTTCATCAGGACATTTTTCTAAGGCCCAATTAATAAGGTATTTAATATAGTCCGCTGCTAAATCCGCCATGTCATCGAGATCTGCAAACGCCACCTCGGGCTCGATCATCCAAAACTCTGCGAGATGTCTTGAAGTATGAGAATTTTCTGAGCGAAAGGTCGGACCAAAAGTATAAACCGCCCCTAAGCTTAGGGCCAAAGCTTCTGCTTCTAGCTGTCCCGAAACCGCAAGAAAAGTTTCTGTTCCAAAATAGTCTTTTTTGAAATCCGGTGCTCCTTTATCATCTTTGGGAGCATCATTCACAGGTAGAGTTGAAACTCTAAAAAGCTCTCCCGCCCCTTCACAGTCTGAAGCTGTGATGATCGGTGTATGAGCATAAAAGAACCCCCGTTCGTGAAAAAATTGATGAGTCGCCATCGCAAGGTGATGCCGAACTCTAAGAACGTTAGAAATTGTATTAGACCGCCCTCTCACATGAGCCACTTCTCTTAGAAACTCAAGCGAGGTTGCTTTTTTCTGTAAGGGGTAATCTTCTGGCGCTTCACCGACAATTTCAACAGAAACGGCTTGCATTTCTAAAGGTTGTTTTCCTTGGGAAGGAACAATTTTTCCTTTTAGGCTCACAGCAAACCCTGTTCGCATTGCTGTAATTTCTGAATAATTACTAAGCCCCTCTCCTGCAATAATTTGAAGGTCTTTGAAAGAGCTCCCATCATTTACAACAATAAAGCTAAAAGACTTAGAGTTTCTAAGACTTCTTACCCAACCTTTAACGATAATTTCTTTTTCAAAAAATTTTTCAGGAGTGGAAAATAGTTCTTTGATTAAAACCCGTCTCATAACTCACCTATCGTAAATAGTTTTCCTTAAAATCATGAACAGACTGAAGGACCTGTTCTTTCGAAAGTCTTGGCCCAAATTGTGAAACAACTTTTGAGCTTAAAAAACAAGCGAGTTTCCCCGCGTGTTGCTCTGACATATCGTTCATGATTCCAAACATATAAGCACCAGCAAACATATCACCGGCCCCATTAGCATCAATGGCCTTCACAGGAAACCCATCAACTGTGAAGCGTTCCCCATCATTAAAAATAAAAGCCCCTGAGCTTCCAAGAGTAACAGTAAAGTGTGGGACTATATTTGTAATTTTCTCTATTGCATCTTCAAGATCACTCTCTTCAACAATACTCAAAGCTTCTTCCTCATTACAAAAAAGAAGGTCAACTCCTTCATCGAGAATTTCTTTAAACTGAGTTTTGAAATGCGCCACAATTCCTGGGTCTGATAAGGTGAGGGCCACTTTCACGCCATGTTTTTTAGCAAGAGCAATAGAGTCCTTGATCGCAACAACCGCATCGGGGTTTGTAACAAGGTAACCTTCTATGTATAAGTACTTTGATTTTTTTAGAACTTCATTATCCAATTCGTCTTTTGAAAATCGCCCCGTAACCCCAAGATAAGTGCTCATTGATCGCTCTGCATCTGGAGTCACCATAACAATACATTTACCTGTAATATCTGAAGGGAGAGAGTCAATCTTCTGTTTATGGGAAACGCCATTTTCAGCGAGGTCTTCTAAGTAGAACTTTCCATCTTCATCACCTGCAACCTTACAACAATAGAATCCTTTTCCCCCAAGCTGAGAAAAAGCAATAATCGTATTGGCCGCAGACCCTCCCGATTGCTTCTTATCCGAAGAGTGAGAAATCCCTGCTAAGATTTCCTTCATTCTTTCATCATCAATAAGGGTCATATGACCTTTATCAATTGAAAGTTTTTTTAACGTTTCTTCGTCGACCTTAAACTCAGAATCAACTAAGGCATTCCCTAAAGCATAAACATCGTATTGTGACACACCAGCTCCTAAAATTGACAGACATTAGAAAGCCCCTATATTAACAGACTTAGAATGGATAAGGGAATTAATACAGAGCCGAAAAAGGCCAAAACTAAAGAAAAGATTGTCCAAGCGGCCATCAAATGCTTCGGGAAAAGCGGTGTAGAGCAAACCAAGTTGGTTGATATCGCAGCTGAAGCAGGAATTAATCATTCCTTGATTCTCTATCATTATAAGACTTTTGATGAAATTGCTTATGCGACCGTTGAGACTCTCGTTCACGAGTATTTTGAGGCCATTCAAAAGTTTGAAGGCCAAACTCTATCTGACCCAAAGCTTCACTTAAATAGCTATATCCTTTCGCACTTTCTATTAGCAAACCGAAGTCGAACTCGATTTAGCGTCTGGCTCCATTTCTATTACAAAGCCTCATTAGATGAGAAATATAGGAAACTCCTACAATTGATAAGAATTAACTCCATGGAACGGATCAAGATTATTCTTGTGCAGTATTTTGAGGCTAATTCTACCCCCCTTTCAGAGGAGCAACTCAATGATACGGTTCTGTTTGTTTTAAGTCTCATCAGCGGAAACGTCATTCTTGCCCTTACCGGAGAAAATTCAGCTTTAGAAAGCTATGGGAAACT
>JAUHYH010000196.1 GCA_030426585.1 Bacteriovoracia bacterium | reverse complement strand
CATTCACTCGAATCTGAGTAAAGACCTGAAAGATCAGGGAGCATGTCCATATTTTTGATTCGCGGAGTAATAGTATCCCAGTGAAAAATATTAGTCTGTAATTTGGACAATTCTGCTAATTGCTTTCCCGCTTTAATCGCAATATCACTTGCTGAGCTAAAATCAGTTGCTGCTAATAGGGTCTTCATGGTTACTCCTTATTCTCAGACTTAGCCGGTACTCTATTATTTTCTAACGGCCGGACTGTCTAACCACCATTCTTGTAAAAAGAAGATATCATTAATAATAGAACGTCAAAAGTTAAGATTTTTCAAGGTTGCTCTGAGGGATTGAGGAACTATGGACAGGATGTCCTCCCCAGCTTCGATCCCGCTCCTTTTATCATTTATTTACCAGACACCGGTATCCAGTAGCCGATAACCGGTTTCCGCTAACGAGAGACCGAAATCCGGACATAAAAAAAGGGACCCATTCGGATCCCTCTTCTTATTAAGTGAATTTAATTTATGAATTAATTCTCTAGGTAGTTTCTCATCTTGTAGTTTTTAGCAAGTAGAGCAAAAACCCCAGCAGAAACAAACATCACAATCGCAAAGAAAACAAAGAAGACCATTTCACCACTAAGTGAAAGTCCCAGGTTTTCAGTTGCAAAAGTTTTCATCGCTTCACCTGTCGCAGCCACGTAACTTGTAATCATGTTTCCAAAGAAAACCGTTAAAAGCCAAAGGCTCATGATCGTTGACTTCATACTTTTCGGAGCCTGAGTATAAGCAAACTCAAGTCCAGTGATTGAGATCAGAACTTCAGCTGCAGTGATTGTTAAATAAGGAAAGAATTGCCAAGCCACATTGATCTGATTACCAGCATCCAACTGAGCTTGAATAAGAGCAACCATAACAAAAGAAGCTCCAGCGACAACCATTCCGATTCCCATTCTTCTTAATGGAGTTGTTTCAAAAAATTTCCCCATGAATGGATAAATAACAGCTGAAAAGATTGGAATCAACGCCATAACCATAATGGGATTCATCGCTGCAATTTGAGAAGGAAGAAACTCCATTCCCATAAAATTGAGATTCATTTCTTTTGCTTGAAGAATCCAAGTTGATCCATGCTGATCAAACAAGGCCCAGAAAAATGTAATCATTGAAAAGATAACAGCAATCCCAAGAACCGCTTGAGCACCATCAACTTTTTCTTGATCGTACTTTTGAAGGGCCCCAGAAAGGATTCCTTTTTTCTTATCTCTTTTTCCAAAATTAAGAACCGCATTAAAAGCAATTCGAACAAAGCTTTCTTCGTTCTTACTCTTAATAGCCCCTAAAAGAAGAGCTGAACCAATGAGAGCAGCAGGAAGAATAACAGAGAAATCAAAACCAAGTACCGTGTAAGTTCCATGGACAAATGGAATTGCTAAAACAGTCGCAGTTCCTAGCCAAAAGAGAGTGTTAAATCCCGTAGGCGCTTTTTCAGCCGCTGGAACGTGAACAAATTCTTTCCTTCCCATCCAGAAGACAAAAGTCGCAGCGGCCATAAGAACACCTGGAATACCAAAGGCAACACCTGGTCCGTACGCTTCAAGCGTCCAAGGAGTAACAAGAGTAGAAAAGAATGATCCAAAGTTAATCATCCAATAGAAAAGTTCGAAAACTTTTCTCAGCATTTTCTCTTGTCCTTTTTTGAACTGATCACCAACGTGAGCAGAAACACAAGGCTTAATCCCACCAGAACCAATAGCGATAAGCCCAAGACCTGTGTAGAAACCAATATTACTATGCTCGAAAAGTGCAAGGTAAACGTGGCCAATACAATAAACGATCGAAAGACCGAGAATCGTATTATATTTTCCCCAGAATCGATCTGAGATAAACGCCCCCATCACTGGAAACAAGTAACAAGCACCTGCAAACAAGTGATAAGTCGAAGTCGCTTCACCTTTCTGAAGTAACAAATACTGAACTAAGAAAATGGTGAGGATGGATCTCATCCCATAATAAGAGTAGCGTTCACACGCTTCGTTCCCAACAATGTACTTTATCTGCGAGGGATACCTTTCTTTAACCGCGGCCCCGGTGAGGACCTGAGTGTTGTCTGTTGTACTCATTCTATTTCTCCTTAAACTTAAGGAGTAACTACTAAAGAATATTTAGTTTGTTAAGATTATGTTCGAGTTGCTGCGTCACGATATCTAGCGGGTGTCCTGATTTTTCTATGTACTGCCTATAAACACTCTCAATTGAGCGCTCTGAGTCATCAGTTTCTAAGAAAATTCTCTCTAAAGGGATGGAACTAAGCTGTAAAAGGACCTTTGAGTTCTCCCTGAAAAGCGTTGCCCCAAAGCTTAAATAAGTGTCTGGGCGCTTAAGAATCTGCGATGTTTCTTGTTCTCCCCCGTTGTAGTCATGAAAGATCACCGGTGGCCCAAAACTTTGTAACTCCCTCAGACAATCAGAATAAGCCTTCACGCAATGAAGGATAAGCGGTTTCTTTAATTTTTTTGCAAGTTCTATATGTTTTTTAAAAAACTTTAACTGAAGTTCACGATCAACATCAGAAGCGTAATCGAGACCTGTCTCACCAACAAAAACCACATGAGAGTTTTCACTTAATTCAACAACTTCTTCCCACTCACCTCTTTCGAGATACCAAGGGTGAAGACCAACAGAGCACATTTGATCAGGAATTCCCTCACCGGGTAACCAGTTGTGAACAGAGTTCACTTTAAATTGATGGGTGTGAATATCAAAAAAATTCATTTCGATAAGGGGCTTACATACCGAGAACATTCATGAAAAATGTTTTTCTTCCATTCTAAAATTTCAGAAGCTTCCATTTTTCGAGCAGCCCCCTTTCCGTTTTCAGCATAAAGGATTTCATTATAAGACCACGTTTCAGGTCTTGCTTTGTCGTTATAAAAAGCAGCTAACTTGGTTTTTTCAAATCGCCCTTTGGCAATTTCACCTTGAATTTTTTTTACAACAAACTTCAAATCATTTTCATTACTGTCTGAATAGGCTGCGAGGTGAAGTTTACTCTGGCTTTTTAAATCACCAGAAGTGATATCAACGTAACCCCGAGTGCTCTTTTGGTTCACTTCCTCGAAATGATCGTCTACGATTTTCTCGAGATCAGATCGCTTGGAATAATTAATAATATTTTTCCTTTGAGGGATATTTTTAAAAATCCCCTTTTCTTTTAATGTTTCCATAATTAAGTAAACAACTTCAGGATCCATTTTTGTTACAAATTTAACTTCATTAGCAGAACGTTGAGACTTAAGTGCCCACTCGAGTTCGTTCCAACCGACTCCCTTGAATTGGAAACGCTCTTTTTCTATCATTTTAGCAATTTCTTCTGCATTAAATTTATCTTTAGAGAGATCAATTAGATTTTCTTCAAATTTAAAAATGAAATGAATAACCTGACCAATAGCCTGTTTGTTCCCGATATCATCTCCCAACTGCATAACTAGACGATGAGTTTTTTTATCACCAATAATTCTCTCAATCTCTTTAAGTTTTTTACTAATCTGAGGGTTGTCACTTTTCTTTTTAAGCAGGTCGACAAGCTCTCCTATTAATTTTCTAACTTCTTTGTTTGCAGCTTTGTTCCTGATATTTCTTTTTTCAACTTCTTTAACAAGCAGTCTTTTATCATTGGCAGACTCATAGGCCAGGTAAGCATTGGCATTTTTAAAAACAGAAGTGAGTTTTTTGTCTTTAAAATAAGTCACCACTTCACTATTACTTTCTGCCGCATCACTAATATTAAATGATGAGGCTAAGGTAACAAGATAATCTCCCGCAGTAGGACTTTTGTGATGGATTTTTGAAGCGATGTCCATATGCTCTAGCTTGCCATCAAACATTCCATAAACAACGGTTGTCGGCCCATATTTGTTAGACCCGATATAAATCGACTCTCTAAACTTCTTAATAACTTCTTCTCCAAGCTCTTTTTTCCAACCGTGCGGGTCTTCTCGATAAGTCACAAGACCTGTAATCTCATCAACGTCAGCTTTGAAACCAATCATTCTTATAAACTCTGACCAGTCCCTGAGCGCAAAGGGTCCGTCAGCGACAACTCGAAGGCTAACTTCTTCTCCTGCATCTTGGAATTTTTTTAAGGCCATTAAAAGCTGGTCTGAAAACTCGGCTGATGATTGAGCAAACATTGTAATCGTAAAATCACCCGTGTTTGACTTCCTTAACATGTCCCCAAAGAAGTTTTTATTAATATTGTCTAGTCCTCCTTGAGGAGCAAAGGTCATATAAAACTCTTTGCCACTCTTTGGATCAAAGAACTTATAAGTCCCTGTTATAGGATATTCTGTTCCTCGAAGACCCATTTCAAGAGTGTAAG
>JAUHYH010000195.1 GCA_030426585.1 Bacteriovoracia bacterium | reverse complement strand
CATACGTCTTAAGTATAGCTTCATCCCGATCCCCATCTCGATTCTTCAAAGATTCCACAGCAAAACCGATAAAGAACCAAAGGCGGTGATCATGAAGAAAATCGGGAAAATTATGGAAGAATTAGGTTTTAATAAAAATGCATCTGATGATGTTAAGAAAGCCTTTGTAAAAAACCTAATCAAGGCCGCAGCTGAACAGGATGAATTAGCACACAGACAAATGGGTGTTCCGGTTCTACAAAATGAATTAGGAAATAATCAAAACACTGAATCGGGTAACCAGCCTCAATTAGAAGAAAATATAAATATCGATTCATTTAGTGTTGAACGTTTAGAAGATATTCAAAAAACAATGGATGGTAGCAACAGGGGTATTCAGAAAATTATTGAAGTTCAGCTCTCTTTATTTGAACAAATTGACGGGTCGCAAGGTAAAAAAACCTCATAGCCTTTAAATTTGTTAATAATGTGCTTCATTTCTCGCCAAATGCTCACGAAATGTGAATAATGGCTCCCCGGAGGGTGCCATTATGAAATACCTAGTTCCAATACTTAGTTTAGTAATTGCCTTTAACCTTTCTGCCCAAACATCGGAGCAAGATCTTTTGCAGAGTTTTGAGTTTGTCGTTCAACTTGATCCGAAGGATCCATTTTCTGAAAAAGAGCTCAATGATGCTGGTTCAAAAATCGAAAAATATCTCGCTAAAGATATGCTTTTGGTGCGAGCTCGTAAATGTGAAGACGATGAATGCTTGGGTGAAATCGATTTAGCCCGGAATTTGAGAAGACTTCGATTTGTAAGAAGGGTTGAAGAAAATTTTGAATATCACTTTAATTATGTACCCAATGACCCCCACTTTTTTAATCAATGGTACCTATCAAGTGACCCAGTAACCCAGTATAACATCGACGCAGTTGGATCTTGGGATTTCACTCAAGGTTCGGCGGCCATAAAGATCGGAATCATTGATTCTGGAGTCGACGTTAATCACCCTGAACTTCTCCAAAATCTTTACCTCAACCATATCGAATACGCTGGCTCTCCAGGAGTCGACGATGATGGTAACGGTTATGTCGATGATGTTCATGGCTTTAACTTTGCCGAAGATAATGCTGACTTAATTGATCATAAGGGACATGGAACAGCCGTAGCAGGAATTATCGGTGGGGTGAGCAATAATGGCATCGGTATTTCTGGAATCAATTGGTATTCAAACATGGTGATCGCCAAAGTTTCAGATAGCAAAAACAAAGTGAAACTATCATCCATCGTCGAGGCCTTTGAATATTTAAGAAAACAAAAGGTTCGTATTATTCAAATGGCACTTGGCAATTTCGAAAACTCTTGGGTTCTCAGTAACATCATTGAGGAAGCAACCAATGAGGGAATTATGGTTGTGGTCGGGGCAGGAAATAATAATATAAATATTGATCGCCGAAACTATTATCCCGCTAAGTTTTACAATGATAGAATTTTTGTGGTTTGTTCTTTGAATAACCTCGGTGAAAAATCGAACTTTAGTAATTTCGGTCTCCGCAATGTTGATCTTTGTGCGCCAGGCGAAAACATTGTTAGTACCTTTCCAGGTGGCGAATACCGAACATTTTCAGGAACATCGATGGCATCAGCCATTGTAGCCGGAGCGGCCGCCCTAGTGATGGCTGACAAGCCCGATCTTTCAGCAGATGAAGTCATCGATCGTCTAAAAACTTATTCGGTTAAGAGCCAAAACCTCGTAGAGTTTACGGACACTCAAGGACGCCTTAATATTTACAACACTTTGTTGGGAATTGAGACTCAAGCCTTCTAAGTGAAGGCTTACTTCTTAGGTGTTTTCAACCCTTCGGATAATGGTCTTTATAGAACTTTTCCATACGTAGGTTTACGAATTCCGGAAAATCAAGTTGAGTGCAGTGGCTGCCATAGGGCACATGAAGTACTTCGGGTCGTTGAACATTTTCGGCAATGAGTGTTTGATGAAACTTTGGTGTAACCGTGTCTTTTCTGCCGGATATGATTAAACAAGGGTCACTGATAAGTGACAGTATATCCTCACCATCGTAGTGGAGCATGTCTTCAAAAAGTGTGAGAAAAACATCGAGATCGACCATCGCCACTCCCCGAGAATAGATTTCAATATCTTTTAAATTGGTTAAAGAAAAATTAAAACCTCCAGCTAAAGATAGTGAAGGCACAGCGATAGGGCTTAATAAAACTGATTTCCAAAATGCGGTTGTTATATTTGGGTTGATAAGGTGACCTTTTTTAAACTGGTAAAAAAAACGTTCTAGAATCTCTTGGAGGCCAAACATTCCACGAATAGGATTTTTAACAAAACCATTGATAAAAACAAAAGATAGCGCGAGATCAGAATTCATTTTATTGAGTTCAAGTAAGATTGGCACACCAAAACTATGCCCGACAAAATGAGCCTTCTTTATATTCAAATGTTCACAAAGGAGTTCGATGTCCTTGGCGATAGATTTGATACTGAGGTTTTCTTCTTTAAGAGGTATATCTGTTTTGTGATGCCCTCGGTAATCAAATAATATTGTTTGATACTTATTTGAAAAATAATTGACCTGGTGAATCCAGTGATTGAATTGGCAAGCGAGGCCGTAGGCGTAGATGATAGGGGTCCCTTCACCTCGAATTTCGTAATAGGTTTTATTACCATCAAAACTTTCAAAATAACCGGTTCTCTTCTCTACTTTACTCATCTCACAAAAACTTCACTCTAATCACATTTGAAAATATAGAAATAAGGTCACCATCATTGAGGATTTCTCGTTCCCTCATTTTTTTATTTATATAAACTCGATCGGGATAACCAGTTTCAAAAATTGGACCGTCACGATCGGGAATAATTTTAAAACAAATATCCGGCACCTGAGGGTCTGTCATGCGGAACTCAAGGGCATGATTGCCGATCTCTCTCGGTCCGTAACCTAAAGTCCAAATGGTTCCCGCTTGTTCTCCTTGGATCAAACTCAGTTCAATCGGTGGATTAAAGGGGTTGAGTTCGAACTTTTGTTTTGGGGCCGACTTAGCAGCTTTACGAGCTGAATGTTCAAGTAAAAGGTTCCAATCTTTTTTGACATTAATCTTGGTTTTCTTCGAAGATTTAATGACCTTAAATATGGTTCGTCCCAATTGAAAAAGAGTTCCATCTTCAAGGGTAATTTCCGGAACACGAACGCCATCAATTTTAATTCCATTGGTAGATCCCGCATCGAGGAGCTTAAAGCTATTGAGACCTGTTCGTTCAACCTTGGCGTGAATACCTGATACCTTAGAATCCTTGATTTTCACGTCAGCTTTGGTTCTTCCAAGGGTTAATTTGTCCTTGATTTCGAACTGGCTGCCCTTCTGAGCTCCTTCAATAATTTCAATAAGATAGGCCATATATTCAGCTTATAGAGGCTCGAAACAGAGAGCCAGTGTCTTTGTCATTTTTTTCAGCCTCGTCACTCTAAACCCCTAATATTACTAAAATATTTTATTTAGCAGACCAGCCAAAAGAAGGGATAGAATGCTTGCTAGATGCAATCAGTCATGCTATAAGTCCCGGTTCAACCTTGCTCTTAGAACGAATACTAAGGGCTGTTTAAACCGAAAGGATTGAGTATGTTTCAACCGTCCGCTGTTGAAGTAACTCGTGGCTATGAAGCCATCGTTATCATGCACCCCGATGCAACTGAAGAAGAGCAAAAGGCTATCTTTAAGAAAAATGCCGAAATCATTAAGTCTTTTAACGGCGAAATGAACCACGTTGATACTTGGGGAAAAAGACGACTCGCAAACCCAATCGCAAAAAACAAAAAAGCGATTTATTTTCATTCTACTTTTACTGCCAAGCCTGAAGCTATTGCTGAGCTAGAGCGTGTGATGAAAATTAACGATAAGGTTCTTCGAGTTGTTCATTCTAAATTTGACGACAAAATGACTATCGAAAAGCACCTTGAAACTTACAAAAACGTTCTCGGTGAGTCGATTCGTCGTGAAAAAGAAAGAGAAGCTAAGTTCCAAGCTAAAAAATCAGCTCGAGCACGTCGCGATGGTGGCGGACCAAGAGGTGGTGGAAAGCGTGGGTTCGATAAAGACGCACCTAGAGACCGAGACTTTAAAGACAACAAAGATGGTGGTGATCAGGAACCTAAGTCTGAGTAAGCCCTAGTGGTTTATTAAGAACTCTGAGGTGACCCTTGATTAATTTATTTTTCTTTCTTGGCGGAATTCCATTAAGAATTTTGTTCCTTAAACTTGGATCGCAATTCTTTTGGCTCATATCTGCTTTAATGATTGGAATCCTTTGGAGTTTGAGTGGAGACCCGGAACAGCTCATTGTTTTAGGATCTCTGACAGTTTTAATAGGCCTGTATTCTGAAGTAGAAAAACGGCTAGGAT
>JAUHYH010000016.1 GCA_030426585.1 Bacteriovoracia bacterium | reverse complement strand
ATTTGAGAAAATTATTTATAGTCAATATTGACAGGTAAAATCATTAAAACCACTGACACTTACTTTGCCGTCAAAAAGGGTAACATATAGAATTCTAAGAAAGAACAGTACAAAAATAGAAAAGAGAAAGTCAAAATGTGATTATAACTTTATCACTTCAAAGCCCAATCAATTACGGTAGGCAAGAAACATAAAAAAGTAGTCAACCGATGGTCAACGGCCACTAGAAATATACCGATTTTGACCGAAAACAACCGAACACGAAATTGGCTAACTCTTTTAAATCATTGATTTTTCTTAATAATTACAACATGTTGAAAAAGGTGGATACGGATTCATATCCCGCAGGTCGGTGGTTCGATCCCACTCTCAGCTACCATAAAAGATAATAAAAACATCAAGTTACACAATTCCCAAAATTCACTAAATTTTTGGTGGTTAACGAGTAAACGAAAGTGATTCACTTCAATATAAATAATCTAAAAAGTAGATACTTTTATCAAATCTTAAAAGTTATAATCCTAGCGAAAACAACATTAATGAGGGAATAAATGAAAACTTTATTGAGACTACACTTTCTTATTTTAATTACTTCTTGTGCTACTCATTCAACAATTCGAAAGCAAAGTGAAAGACATTCTTATGCTTCATACGAAGATTTAAAACAGAGAATTGAAAGTGTCATTAACGCTCACGAAGAATTTAATCAAAACCAAAAAGAAAGCTTAAAAAAAATCTTTCATGAAGGACTTGAAAAAAGTCAAAAACTTAAAATTCAAGAATCGAAACTAACTCAAGAAATGATGGAGTCGGTTCTTACGAGCAACAAAAAAGGCTCCCTCTCAAAATTTCAAAAAGAGTTCAAAAAAATTTACGGGCTTAAACTAAAAAATATCAATGATACTTCTCGAAAGATCAGAGATATTATTAACCCCGAACATCGCAAAATACTCATCCAAGAATTCCTTGATATTAGAGAAAGGGACTTTGATCGATCGAGGATTTAAAACCACTAGAAGAAATCGACGATTTTTTTTAGTTCAGGCTTAAGAATCCCTAATCGTTGGCATGTCTTGCAGTTCATTTGTTTTTTTAGCGATTTTATAAAGTTTTGAACGGCACCTTCCTCACCTTTTAAGCAAGAGATAATTTTTGAGGACAGTAATTTTTCGATGATCAGTGCCTTTTGGGAGTCTTCTGATGAATTTTCAAGTAAGTTGAAGTGCAGACCATCATAATCAATTTTAAATATCTCTGTATTCCCATCAGAATGAACTCTAAGTTTATAAATAAAATCAGGAGACTGATCGAGTGATTTTAGAAATTTCAGTTTAAAAACAAATATAAAAAAATCGGCATGTTCTGCCCTAACTTCGACAAGGTACTTGTTTTCCTTAATCACAGGCACTGGATACAAGTAAGTAACGCCATCAACCTTTGTGTGCTTATAAACATTTCTCTGTGGGGTCATTTACTCAATATATCACACTCAAAGAAAAACTAAATACTTCACCTCCAACACCGCTAGCTCACATATAAAAGAGATTGCGGCACCACCTCATCATGGAGAATTGCAATTACAGGTTCATTTTTCGGCATCTCATCCTCAGGAAGAATAACAACTTGTCCTCCTTTTGCGAGAACAAGCTGGGCAAGATCATCTAATAAATCGTCATCTTGGTGATCCAATTGAGAGTAATGAATGACTAGGCTTCCGCAATCTTTTTTAAGTTTTCCAAATATATTTTTTTCTTTAGCAATTAATAACTTACCGACTTCTCCGCTTGCTGCACTTTTCGCAATCTCAAAGATATTAGAAATTGTTTTATTAGCATTTTTAGCTCTTTTATAATCATATTTTATCTTTGTAATGTCCGCTCGTTGGATTTTTTTATTATGCCCATCAATCCAGTTCACAACACTACCGGTCATTTTGGCTTTGAATCTCTCAAAGTATTCAACCTCATAAGCTTTACTATAAGTGCATCTCCATAAAAATCTTTTTCTCAGATGATTTTCTCCTGTTACGTATAAGTCAATATTGTTTCTTAAGAGATGCTCCTGTAGCCATTTGTTAACAGAATCCATAATCTCATTTCTTCTATCACTGATTGCCTGAGACAAGCTTGATTTAAAAGTAGAAGCATCACCCAAATTATCAAGTAGATCTACAAATGACATTGACCCAACTTCAATATAATCACTTCCATTTACGTAATAAAGATGCGCTATCGACTCTTCGAGGCCTAAGATAAAATAGCGTTTCTTAGCTTGTTCCCAAAGCAATAATGGCTTTACGTGAAAACTTGTTGCAGTAATATTTATATTTTCAACTTCGTAAGGAAGCTCCAGCATAATTGACTTATCCTTATTACGAAAAATTCCAACACTACCTTTAATTGAATTAAAGATTACTGAACTCGTATATAAATCCTCAAGAGGAGCAAGAAGATTTTCGATCTCACCTGGAAGGGCAACTCCATCAAGCGCATTCTTAAACTCTTGAATGGCTTGACGAAGTTGCTTTTTGAGTTGAACAGGTCCACCCGAATTGTTTATATAGCAAGTCAGATGGAGAGAGTTTTCCGACTTAATTAAGTAATCCATAGGAATATATTTTGTAAAAAGCATTTTCACACCTCACGCGACAAAGCGATGAAATAAAACATCATCATCAAATTTAATAAAATGACTTCTTCCATAATCAAACCTTTCGATTTTTTTAAGGTTTAAAACTTCATGATCTCCTGGACGAAGATACCCAACAACCAAAACACATGAGAAAAGTAGCTTTCTTAATTTCGATATTTTTTGATCAGCATTAATCAAGTAAATTTCACCATTAGGACAATGGAGACTAAACTGAATTGCTTTTCCATCCGAGTTGTAAACGTTCGGAAATAGATGACCAATAAACTTATCACATTTTCTATCCGTTTTCATTTAGAACACTCCTTGTTGAGCCTTTGTGATAACTTTACGGTATTTTTTCATTAAGATATACTATATAATAATTAAGTCATAGTTAAGGAGATCTTAATGAGATTGTGGGTAAACTTTCAACAATTACAATACATTAAAAGCATTGTTGAAAATGGGAGTATCGCAAAAGCCTCCTTAGAATTGAGGGTTAGCTCTCCAGCATTAAGCATGCAATTAAAATCCTTAGAGGAAAAGTTTGATGAGAAAATATTTGAACGTAAAAATAAAAAACTTATTATTACAAATTTTGGAAAACAAATTTATGAATACTCTTTAAAACTCCATGAACTTCAAGAAGACATTTTAGAATTTGTAAATAGTAAGAGTTATAAGGAGAGAGGGAAGATTGAAATTGGTTTAACTGATGGCCTACCCAAAGTATTATCACTCTTGGCAGCAAGTGAATATAAAAAATTAGCTCCCGAATCTGTTATTAGCCTCCAAGAAAGTAACACAAATGAACTAGCTAATAAGCTTTTAACAAACAAACTCGATATTGCTTTTTGTAATATTCCTATATCTGATATTGAAGGTGACCTCGTCTGCCAAGAATTTGCTGAACAAAATGTTTCACTCTATGGAACTTCGAAATTTAAAAATCTTAAAAAGAACTATCCTAGAAGCCTCAATAATGCCCCATTTATTCTTCCTAGTCTGCATTCAAACATACGACACTCTGTAGATTACTGGTTTTTAGATAACAAAATAACCTACCAGAAGATCATTGAAGTCCAAGATTCTAGTGTCAAAAAAATTCTAGCCAGCGAGGGTTTAGGGCTAGTGCCACTTCCAGAATTTGGAGCGAAGCCCCTAATTGATTCAAAACAACTTATTAAAATCGGAGAATTGGAGGGAGTTACTGAAAAGTATTACTGGATGGCAAAAAAAAACAGTTTGGAAAAAAAACCTCATTTAAAAAAGTTAATTAATAATATGAAAAACCTAATTGCTAATTGATAGGCTATAAATAAATGCTAAAGAAAATGTAATCCTTCTAAGTTTCATTGGTACCTCCCTAGGTAATAAAACATTTTTCAATGAACTATAGAAAGTAATACCCCCCGCATAAGAAAATTATATAAACTCAATTCCAGAGATTGATTTAGTCAATAGTCAGTAATCAATCTTCAAAACAAATACTCGACAGTTTTTAGGGTTGACCTTAAAAAGAATAATTAACAGTATTTTCAAAACTCACATATTAACTAAATAAAGAACTTCGCCTCTTTAACGATTTTTTCATACTCAGCTTTGTTAATTTTATAGACCCAGGTCCCACGTTCAAGGTTAACCCTTTGTGCCTCCGCTTGAGCCTGGATCATCTCTTCGATCTTACTCAGTTCTTCCTTATCTGTATCTTGCTTAACGACAAAGCGGTTTTGCTTCTCCTCAAGAAGTGCCGCAACTCTTACAAAGTGTTCATCATTCTTTTTCGCCAAGCTTATTTTGTAGATAAGGTTATTTTTAAGTTTTACGACTAGATCTTTATCAAACTGAAGCCCCATAACTTTCGGATCAGTAAAAGAGAGAAACTCTTCAAATCTCAAAGAAGAAAAACTACGAATATATTCCTCTACTTTCTCTTTTTTGAATTTTTTGTTCTTAGGATTCTCAACAACAAATTCTTTTTCTTTTTTTACAATTTCAATAGGCTGCCCCGCTGAAAGTGAGACTTTCTCAATATCTTTAGTATCAACCTCTAACAACACTGTATTAATAAAATCTTTATAAGAAGAATTTAGCCAAAGATTTTCTTTGGAAAGGTAGATATCCCCCTGACCTTCCTTAAAAAGATAATTCCCTTTTCCTTTATAATTTTTACCAACTCGGAAAGCGACGGTCTTATACCCATCATTATCAAAAATTTCTACCAAGTACTTCTTTTTACCGTTATCAAGTTCGTATTTCTTAAGATCATCTTCATCAACTCCAGACTCAACCTTTTCTTTTACTTCAATACTGGCAATCTTATAAATAAGATCATTAACTTTATTAGTCGATGCAGGGTAAGCCTCATGGTTAGCCAAGACGAAACGATTTGAGTCACGTTTGAGGGTTAGCTTTTTTCCTCCGCTAAAACTCAGATCAATTTTTTGAATTTTATTAATATCAAGACCTTTTACATAATCGCTCCCCGTTAAAAGGTCTGTTCCTCGCTTGTTTTCATTAAGGTAGACAAATATCGAAGTAATAAACAAAACTCCTGTCACAATCGAAAGAGTTCTCAGTTTCATGCCTTCACCTCCATCAATTTATGATTCTTTTTATCCTTTCCCTCCACTTTCAATCTTCTCCCTCGAACGAGGTGGTTTCTTCTGCGGGTATAGAAAACTCCAAAAACCACCACAAGAGCTGGGACAAGTAGAGTGTTAATGTACTGAAACATTTTACCGATTGATTCAATTTTCTCTCGGCCCTCACGCTTTACTGCTCTTAACTCCTTTTTTAGAACAGCAATTCGTTTCGCGAGTTCTTTTTTCTTTTTTAAGCCCTCATTCTGAAGAAGAGCAATATTTCCAGCATTGGCCTGACTACCCAATTGATTAAGTTCTGATTGAACCTTTTTAATACTCGCATTAATTTCCTTCACCTTATCTTCGGTCTTCTTTTCAGCTTCAAACTCAATATCATTGATAACGTCAAAGCTTCTATTGATTCGCCCCTTGGAGCGAACACTCATAAGGTCGACATCTCCTGTAAGTGCTTCAACCCCATTAAGAAAGATCGAGCTATTATCGTTCGCAACTCCTTGACCAAGAAAGGTCTTTTTGAACGCAAACTGATCGTTAATAAAATCAACATCAGAAAAAACAATCACAGCACTTTCCTTACTCGACTCTTTTATTAGTTTTAATTCTTTTTCTTTTTTCTCTTTTTTTATTCCCCCAGGGTAAGCAGTCTTAAATTTCCCTATCGCCTTATAAGCAATGACAACAGGCTCAGTTCCTTCATTGAAATTACTCCAAAGCATTTGAGGGTTGTTTAATTGAAAGGGCATCGCTGTGTAAGAGTTCCCTTTCTTAGTCGTTGCCATAAGTGGTGTATAAGTCACCCCGTCTACTTCTTTCGTCGATAAAACTCCAGGAAATACAAAAAGTGATTTATTAACTCCTGCTGTAATATTATCGCTGTACATCTCCGTACAGCGTATATCACATTCAAGCAATGGGAGCATTCTTGTAGGAGGCATATTAGGTAGAGAATTCCCAATGCCACTTAAGTACTTATCACCGGCATAGGCCTTCTCTTTTAGCTCAATCCCCCACTTATCCATCAATTTTTTGAAATTGGAATCAGGTGAGCTTGAAACATCTCTTCGCCCTTCTTCTCCACGATCCACCACTGCTGTCGGATCAACAAAAACCATGAGATTCCCACCATTCATAACAAACTGATCAACTGCAAAGAGAGTTTTCTCGGGGAAGTCTTTCGGGTGAATGATGATAAGGGCATCAATTCCGGAAATTTTGTCGGTCTCTTTTTCAATTTTTTTCACATTATAGAGTTCTTTTAAAAGCTTAGTGATCATCCAAGAATCATTTATTGGTCTTCCTTGAAGCTTCATGATTTGTGCCATATATGGGCTTAGGGCTTCATCGGAAATCACATCAAGCGAAGATAGAATTCCAATATTCTTTTTCTGAGGATTTAAAACGGTATAAATTAATTTGGTAAGGTCATATTCAAGTTTATCTTTTTGATTAGGATCGAAAAACTCTATAATTTTCTCAGTCCCCGACTCATTCTCGGCGACTAAACCAAAGAAATAACGTTCCGTCTCAGTTAGATTAAATTTACGGAGACCATAGGCCGTTGCATCCTCTTCTTCTGGAGTGTCAGGACGGGGATCAATAACTTCTAAGGATAAGTTATTACGAGAGTTCCCTACGTATTGTCTAAGCAGTTCTTGAACATAAAGGAAGTGATTGTTAAAAGTCCTTAAACCTTCAGAGCCTTTGTTTGCCGCCGTTTTTGAATAATAAAGCTTTAATTTAATGGGGGCATCTAATTTAGAAAGAATTGATTTTGTTCCTTGTGATAAGGTGTAAAGATTCTCTTCTGTAAAATCAATTCGTGCTCTTTTAAACAAAGTTGATCCGATATAAATCATGAAGGCCATGGAAAAAAGTCCGAGAATGACCTTCAGATAATTTTCATTACGCTTACTCATCATCACTCCTTAGTTTGCCTTGTTCTCATTTACGAGAATAATATTGCCGTATAACCAACAGGTAATCATCACTCCAAAAAACCAAAGGTTGCTAAGACTAAAAACTCCCCTTTCAATAGCTTCAAAATGATTGAGCACACTTAACGCCTCGAAAAGATCAACAAAATAGCGAGGAGAAAAAGCAGAGATAAATTCTAAAATAGGAGGAGAACCCGCCATAATCAAAAGAAAACTGGTGCACACTGTAAGGATAAAACTAATCACTTGATTTTTGGTAAGGGCAGAGAAGAATCCCCCAACCGCAAGGAGTGCTCCTGCCATTAAAAAACTAGCAATATAGCCTAGGACAATGACTCCTAAATCAGGATTTCCGAGGTAGATAACTGTAATAATCATAGGCAACGTTCCCGCCAAAGCAACTCCAAGAAAGGCCCAAGACGCAAGGAACTTAGCAATAACAGCTTCTTTCACTGTGACTGGCATCGTGAGTAAAAGCTCAATCGTTCCCGATTTTCTTTCTTCTGACCAAAGCCTCATACTTACTGCAGGAATCAAAAATAAAAACATCCAAGGAATATATCGAAAGAAAGACGCCATCGAAGCTTCTCGCATATAAAAGAAGCTCCCCCTACCTGGCTCAAAAGTAAGATAACCAATGCCAAATAAAAAAATGACAAGGAAAACATATCCGAGTGGAGTTTTGAAATAACTACTAAACTCTTTAAAAAAAAGATGTTTTGTCGCCTTACTCATCATAGCGTTACCCCCTGTAACTTCTGTCCGGTTGTAATGGCCCGAAAGACATCTTGAATCCTGCCTTTATTTGACTTTGACTTTAACTCTTCAGGACTTCCTTCGAATAATTTCTCTCCCTCTCCAATAATAATACAACGATCACAAACCTCCTCGACCTCTTCAAGGATATGAGTAGAAATGAGAATACATTTATCTCTCGCTAATTTTTTTATTAACGCTCGTACATCATGCTTTTGATTCGGGTCCAAACCATCTGTTGGTTCATCGAGGATTAAGACTTTGGGGTCGTGGATGAGTGCTTGAGCCAAAGAAACTCGTCGTTTGTAACCTTTCGAAAGGGTTTCAAGTTTTTGAAACTCAACCGCTTCCAAAGAACACATTCTGATAACTTGATTGATTCTTTCTTCAATTTTTTCATTTTTAACCTCCCTCATTTTTGCAACAAACTCGAGAAACTCTCGGACATACATCTCTTCATAAAGAGGAGCATTTTCGGGAACATACCCTAGGTTTCGTTGGGCCTCCAAGGGTTCAAGCGAAATGGAATGACCACAGATACGAGCATCCCCACCTGATGAGTCGAGAAAACCTGTAATCATTTTCATGGTAGTCGATTTTCCAGCTCCGTTTGGCCCTAGAAAACCGAGCACTTCTCCCTGTTTTGCTTTAAAACTAACATTCTTAACTGCTTGGAAATTATCAAATTTTTTTGATATTGAATTTACTTCAAGCACATTTTCCTCCTGTTAAAGAAGAGACCAAAGTTCAAAGTATTTTATTTGTGATTATAGGAAGACGGACGCTTAACCAAAAAAATCGCTCTTTCTGTCCAGTCTTTCTCCATAACCTTTACAAAAAAAACAAATCATTTCGATGCACAAAGCTATCTATAAATATTTATATATCGGATCAGAAAAAAGTCAACCGCCTGATTATTTCCCATTTGTAAAAATTCGGTAAAGAAATTCTGACAACTATTTTTGACACTCTAAACTAGAGTTTATTTTCCGACAGACTTAGTCCTTTTCTCTGAAAACAAAATTTTAGTTATCTTGGAAGTTCACAGGCTGGGTGAGCAAGGTCAAGCTCCCCACGAGAATCAAAACATTTTGAAAGTTTGGAAACACTTGAAACGAGAACTCTTGCTTTTGCGTTAGGTTTATAAAGTTCTGAGCCTTCTCGGGCTTCAACCACCCTACTCGCAACACCATAAATCTTACGAGTTTTTGAATCATAGAGCGGAGATCCAGACCAACCCCCTTTCGCCTCACAGTCTTCGCTGAGAAGAATCGTATTTTCCATCGGAACTTCTGGTTCAACTCCGAAAAGCTTCATTTCTTCATCGTTATTTTTAATAATTCTTTCAACTCGGCAGTCTTTTGATTTCCCCCATAATGCAGAAGTAAGTTTCAACTCTTGACCAACTTGAGGAAGCTCTTGAGCAAGCGTAAAAATCCGGAGCCCTCTTGCTCTTAATGTTCTTGTTGAAGGGAGTGCTTTAAAAATCGTGACATCTTCTTTAGTCATCGTTCCGTAATAAATACTTGCGAGTTTGAAGTTCTTTAGAAGTAATGAATTATAGCTTTTATCAAAATAGTAATGCATCCCATGTTCATCTTGATCACGAATTGAAACATCCACTTTCGCATAACCACTCTGATGAACATAATTGGGCTCATCAGCAGAACAATGCCCAGCTGACAAAATAAGAGCCGAATCATAAAGCTCTTGGCCTACTGAAACGAGAGCCCCTGAACATCTAAAAGCTGCAATCATTCCACTTAAATCCTCTTTCGGAGCGGAAACATGTTGAGCAACTGAGTTCAAACTAAAAGAAAGGGTTAATAAGGCAATGAATCGGTTTAACATATTGTTTATCTAGCATTCGCCTATCACTCTTACAACTAACTAAAATACCCCTGTAAACTCTACAGTATTTAAGGAAGGACAGGCTTAGAAAGAATGGGGAGGTGAACCCACTCTCCCTAAACCTGCTTTTGAGAGATGAACTTCGCTGAGAAGTTGCTAAAACTGAATTTGATATATTCTGACAAAGTCAGAAATCAGATTTTTATTTCTAGGAAAATTTCTTTCATCACAATAAACACACATCACTTCACGCATGCAATCCCTAATAAAAAGCCTAACCTCGGCCTCAATCATTTCTTTAAAAAAGATCTCTCGAAGTTCAAGGTACTGCTTAAACAAAAGCTTTCGAGCCTGGATAAACTCTCCATGATTAAAGAGCTCATGAACTTGGTTAACTAATAAACTGACTTCTTTCGCAATTTCCATCGAGTTCAATGAGGATTGATCTTCTGAGGCTTCAACCTTTCTAAGCGCGGACATAGACAGCTCCTTTTTATAAAGCATAAACCAGCTTGTTTGCTATGCCAAACAAAAAGACGCAAAAGCCAACTACTTAAAGAAATCAAGGGGTTAGAGCTCCTAAACAAAGAAGACCCTGCCGCAGTATTTTGGCAATTTAAATTTTAATAGATGTGATCGAGGTCAAACTCTTCACCAAAGCCCGCAACGGTTGTTTTATAATCCATCTGACTTTCTAACAGAGTTTTTAAATGTTTAGAGCCCTTTTCTTCCCCATGATTAAGAATGACGAACTTCGGATCAATCTTAGACTCTTTAAGCCAATCAATAATATCAAGGTAATCTCCGTGCGCAGACAAAGAATTCACAGAGAAGATACTGGCCTTAACCGGATACTCTTCTTTATGAACTCTTAAAGTTTCAATGCCATCCAGAAGAAGCCTTCCCTTTGTTCCTTCAGGTTGATAGCCCACAAGAATAATTCCATTTTTTTCATCACTGATTTTCTCTTTCACATGATGAACAACTCTTCCCCCATCAATCATTCCAGAAGCACTGACAATAATCATCGGTCCGGTTGCAGAAGCAACATCTTTAGATTCATTCACCGTTTGAACCTCTCTTAAGGTTTCAGGATAAATACTCCCCTTCTCAAGAACTTCACTTTTCACACAAAGTTCTCCAAAACATTCTCGAAAAATTTGATTAGCCTTTTTAGAAAGTGGGCTATCGAGGACAACAGGGGCGGAAGGAATTTGATTTTCATCCATCAATTCTTTGATTAAATAAAGAACATCCTGAGTTCTTCCTACCGAGAATGAAGGGATGATGGCAACCCCTGAACGTTTCAAGATTGTATTGAGATAAATTCCAAGCACTTCTTTAGCTGGGATACGGGGGTGAAGTTTCGCTCCATAAGTTGACTCCAAAACAAGATAATCAAGCTTACAAAGCGGTGCTGGTGGCCTTAAAAGAATATTTCGCTTATGCCCCACATCTCCGGAAAAAACAATGACCTTGTCTTCAGACTTTTCATCTTTGTAGGCAACACGAATAAAACTCGATCCTAGAATATGCCCCGCCCAGAAAAAGGTTATTTTTATATTCGGAGAAATTTCAATTTCATTTTCAAACTCAACCGTTTTGAAATTTTTTAAAATTTCAACGGCCTCATCGCGTGTGTATAAAGGGAGTGCAGGCTTATGTCGTGAATATTTTTTCTTATTAGCATAAGCGGCATCTTCTTCGTGAATTTTGGCTGAGTCCTCTAAAAGAATTCGACAAAGCTTATAAGTTTCTCGGGTACAATAAATATCCCCTCGAAATCCATCGCGCCACAATCGAGGAAGAAGACCCGAGTGATCAATATGGGCATGAGTGAGAAAAACCGCAGAAACTTCGCTTGCTTCATAGAATTGATCCCAGTTTCGACTTCGATTTTCTGAAGCTCCCTGGAACAACCCATAATCAACCAGGTATTTTTCTTTCCCAATTTTAAGAAGCGTCTTTGAACCAGTGACTCCGCCAGCTCCACCGAAAAATTTAATTTTCATGCTTGATCCTTATAACCGAACAACAACCTCATCAAGAGGGAATCGAACTTTCTTCGCCTCCGCATATTTATCATTCGTAGATCGATAGCCAATCGGACAAACAACAACGGATGCGAGCCCTTTTTCTGTTAAACCAAGAACTTCGTCGTACTTATTAGGGATGAATCCCTCCATCGGACAACTATCGATTCTTAAATGCGCACAGGTTGTTAACATATTCCCAAGAGCGATATAAATTTGGTTTTTCATCCAAGTGAACATTTTCTCTTCGTCCATCCCCGCAACAAATCCGACCATCATATTTCTAAAGCCTTTTAATTCTTCAACTCCTTGGCCTCTTGTTTCAGCAACAGACTTTACGTAACGATCGACATCATCATTACCAAAAGAAGTCGGGCGGCAAAGGACAATTGTATAAGTCGCATCCGCCACTTGGCGTTGGTTCCAACTATGTTCAACTAACTTATCTTTAAGTTCTTGAGTTTCGACAACCACAAACTTCCAAGTCTGAAGACCAAAAGAAGAAGCTGATAACCTTAAAGACTCTAAGATTGTTTCAAGATCTTCTTTAGATACTTTTTTATTGGGATCAAATTCTTTAACGGCATAACGCCAGTTTAAATCATCAATAATACTCACAGTCGTCTCCTTCAAAATTTATAACTCCACTATAATAGCGGATCTGATCAAACGTTTCTATTTAAACAATATTTATATTATTTTTACTTACGCTCTTCGAACCCCCATAGTAAAAGTATGCTTATACAATTAGAAAACTTTCTCAGCGTAGCGGTTGATTACGTCTGGGGTCTTCCTACTATCTTTCTCCTCGTCCTTTCTGGAATCTGTCTCTCATTCATTCTTGGCGGACTTAAAGGGGGGATTCAAGCAAAGGCTTTCTTTCATGGAATTCAAGTCGTTCGAGGGAAGTTTGATAAAGAGGATGATCCGGGACAAATCACTCACTTCCAAGCTCTTATGACTGCTCTCTCTGCAACGATCGGCTTAGGGAATATTGGTATTGTTGCTATTATTATTAAATATGGTGGACCTGGAGCGATCTTTTGGATGATTGTTGCGGGAATCATTGGAATGGCCACGAAGTATGCTGAGTCAACCCTCGCAATTCTCTTCAGAAAAATTGATAAGAATGGTGTTGTTCATGGTGGTCCCATGTATTACATGGAATACGGACTGGGGAAGCAGTGCAAGCCCATGGCCAAGTTTTATGTTGTTTCAATTGCAATTGGAAGTTTTGGGATTGCAAATATGTTTCAAACCAATCAGTCTGCTGAAATCTTAAACCAAAGCTTCAATATCCCTCACATTGCTACAGGTCTAGTGATGATGATCCTCGCAGCCATCGTGATTATTGGTGGAATCAAAAGAATTGCAAAAGTTACAAGCATTCTGGTCCCTTTGATGGCCGTCACTTATATCATTGGGTGTCTCATTATTATTAGTTATCACTACGAAAAGATTCCCGAACTCATTACGACGATCGTGACCAGCGCTTTTACAGATACCGGTATTGCCGGAGGGGCCGTTGCGACTATGCATATGGCAATTCTCCAAGGTGTAAAGCGTGCTTGCTTTTCAAATGAAGCGGGCCTCGGTTCAGCAGCGATTGCTCACTCTGCGGCCTCAACTAAAGAACCTGTTAGAGAAGGAGTCGTCGCTCTACTAGGACCCTTTATCGACACAGTGACTATTTGTACACTTACCTCTCTCGTTATTCTTACAACTGGTGTTTGGGAAACTTCTCCCTTAATCGGGGTTCCTTTAACGGCAGCTGCCTTTGATAGTGTAATATCAGGATTTGGGCATTACTTCATTCCTATTGCCGCAACTTTATTTGCGTTCTCCACACTTATTAGCTGGTCTTATTATGGAGAGACGGCCATTTATTACCTTACTGGCAAAAAAGGAATTCTTCCTTTTAAAGTCGTTTTCTGTGTCGTGGCCTTGCTCGGATCTATCTGGAAGGTTCAAGCAGTTCTTGATTTTTCAGATATTATGACAGGAATGATGGTCTTTCCAAACCTCATCGCAATTTGGCTTTTGCTTCCGCATTTAAAGAAGCAAACCAAAAGATATTTTGAGAAGCTTGATAATGGAGAATTTTAGGAGATAGTTATTCTAAGTCGAACAATTTTTGATAATCATTCATAAAGTCATTATTACTAAAATCATTTTTCCGAATTTTAAATCCAGTACTTAATCCTCTCAGGATAGTAGTTTGAAGGTTATCAAGGCTTGGCTTACTGATAAAATCAAAAACTCCATGCTTTACAGCCTCTTTGATAATTTCATCATCACCAAGACCTGAATAAAAAATAAAAGGGACTTCTATTTCTCGTTGACGAACGATTTTTAATAATTCCACCCCAGTAAGTACAGGCATTTTGATATCACTGATCACACAGTCAATATAAGAATTACTAATGATAATACTTAAAGCCTCCTGACCATTGGAAGCGGTCAGAATATTCGAGACTTTGCTCTCTAGTTTCTCAACAATAATCTCAACTATTGATTCTTCATCATCTACAACTAATAGAGTTTGATCTTTCACAGCTTTCCTCGATTAATCAAATTTTACTAATTGCTTTTCGATCTTGCAAAACTCTTGATAAAAGCTTTAATACAGGCTGAGTCATACCTACAGACAATTGTCCTATCTGGGATAAAGTGCTTTAAACCGTCTAAAGGGCTCAATTTGTTCTGATAAATGAACTTTGAAAAATCACTCGCAAATGTAACAACTTTTGCTAAAGGAAAAATTCTCATGCCAAAGAGCCCGTTGGGATACCCTTCACCGTTGACTAACTCATGATGCTGGTAAACAATTTGCTTTACTTGCTGGCTCACATTACAAGTGCTTAATATTTCCAAACCTTTTTCGGGGTGAGTTTTGAAAATTGCCTGTTCTTCTGGATCAAGTTCATTTAAATTTTTAGTTCTAATATTTTCAGGTAAATCAAGCTTTCCAAGATCGTGCAGCAAAGCCCCTTTCACGACAAAATCATGGGTCATTCTATTAGCCCATTCAAGGTTTGAAGCAATCAAAGAAGAAAATACAGTTGTTAGAAATGCCCTGCTAATACCTTCTTGGAAAATATTCTGGAAATCATCTAGATAAGTAGCAATTTTTCTATCACGCCTTAAAAGATCATAAGTATTAGTGCAGATTTTGTCGGCTTCATCTAATAGCTCTTCTGATATCCCTTGGAAATATAGTTCATTAACATAATTTCCAATAAGACCTTCCGTTATTTTCAAAGCTTTTATAGTATTTAAATTGTTTTTTTTTAGAGTTTTTTCCAGAAAATCATTAAGGTGACTCACATACGACTTTCTATCATTCGTTTTGAAGTAGAGATAATCAATACCTTTTTCTTGCTTATATCTATTGATTTCATCAATCGAAAAAATTGTTCCTTTGTGAAAAACTTTTATATACTTGGCTTCAGATATTCTTAGGTAAAGATCAAAAATAGCTATATTGTCAAAATAGAAATTATTGATTTTAATTGTCGAAAATTCCTTATCGAGAATACTTAATTCTTCCTGGCTACTAATAGCCTGACTTTCAACATTGAATTTTTGACCTAATAAAGAATTAATTTCTTCCTTATTATAAGGCTTTTTCGTAATACCGAGGACTCCTAAAGACTTCATCCCTTCTTCATCACTTTTTAAGTCAGAAAGTAAATTCTCATATTCAGCAGAGTAGGACATAATAATTTTCGTTGAGGGATGCTCAATTTTTAAATATGAAAGTGTTTCAAAAACTGAATTATTCGCAAATTGAAAATCGAGGATAACTGCTTCTAATGGATTATCTTCAGCAAAATTTTTTACTTCTTTCTTATCTGATGCTTTGAGAACAACTCTACCTTCATCTTTTAGTATTTTCCTTATTGAATCTAGAGACTCAGGATTAGATTCACAAATGAGGACCAGTTGACTCATACTCAAAATATTCCTTTTGGAATATGATAGCAGCTAATTATCCTTAATGAAAAGTATTGAATATTTTTCTATTATTTGAAGTAGATAATACTCGTCTAGTTTGACCCATTCGGTCTATTTTAAGGAAAAATCAAACTTGGGTTTTGTTTTTAAGTACTCGAGATGGGATTTGACTGTATGACGAATCATTTTTTCCATCTCCTCTGGTCTCATTGTTGGATCAGTTTTACACTTCAAACGGACCACTGGTGAGTTCACTACCATTCCAAGATGAAAAATAAGAGAAAAAATCATTTTCACGGCCCACAATTTTGCTTCTTCAGGAACTGACATTCCAAGATCTTTTTCAATTTGTTTTGCAAAAACCATATGGCCTGGAGGCCCAAATTTTTCTTGTTCATCCATCTTTAAGGGTTGTTCGGGAGGATTCATATTTGCAAGGAATAGTTTAAAAGTATTCATCATCGCATGGGGGCTATTTGCAAAGAAAACAAAAGTCTTGCAAGCTAATTCCTCCATATTTTCACACTCTTCTGCAAATTTAGTAATCTCATCTTTCATGCGAGAATAGTTATAATCAAATACCTGCCAATAGAGATTTTCTTTATTTTTAAAATGATAATTGATGGCAGCAAGATTCACGTCTGCTTTAGATGCAATATCTCTTACAGAAGTCCCCCCATAACCTTGTTCAGCAAAAAGTTCATTTGAGGCATCAATTATTTTTTGTTTTGTATCTTTATCTGTCATGATCGGCTCGCTACTTGGTCAGCATTTACCGCAGACGTTTTTTTCTTAAAAACTTTAGCAATCCATTCACTTCTAAACTTATCAAAATCTTCCAAAATTGCATAAGCAGCAGGAACCCAAACAAGTGTTAGAATTGTCCCAGAAGTTAATCCCCAAGCCATTGCAAGTGTCATCGGAACTAACATAGCATCGTTTCCACCAATTCCATAAGCCGTTGGTAAGAGACCACTAATAGTAGTTAAACTTGTAACAAAGACCGCCCTTAATCTCATTCCTGAAGCCTTGATAAGAATCTCATCAAGAGAGTACTTCCCTTCAGCGCGCATCTCATCAATAAAACTAATCAGAACAATTCCAGAGTTAACAATAATTCCCCCGAGACCAATGATCCCAATAAGTGCAAGGAAGGATACCGGTCTGCCATGAAGGAAGAAGGCTACTGAAAATCCTAAAAGCCCCAGTGGGATAGTCGTCATGATAATGACGGGTCTCAAATATGATTTAAAAAGGAAAACAAGAAGTGCAAAAATTCCAATTAAACTTAATTTCAAAGCTGAAAAAAGTGAACTCATTGATTCATTTGTTGATTCCTGAGCTCCACCAAACACAAGACTTACACTTGGTATTTCTGCTTTCTTTTCCTCAAAGGTTTCAAGAAGGATTTTATTCGCCTGCATAGAGGTAATTTTAGTGGTATCAACATTCCCAGTAAGTGTTTTTGAGCGCTTAAAATCAAAACGCTTGATTTGCGGAGTTCCCGTTTCTATCCGAAATTCAGCAATCGTACCCAGTTGAACTAAGTTCCCTTTCGGATCACGAACAATTAGCTTTTTAAGATCTTCAAGATCTTTTCTGTAGTCTTCTTTGAAGCGGACCATTAAGTCGACTTCCTTATTATCAAGAGTCACATCTGTTGCACGATTTCCAGAGACTGCAGTTCTAATCGTAGACCCAATATTAGAAACATCGAGACCTAAACGTGCTACTTTTACATAATCAATATCAACAAAAACTTCATCATCTCCAATAACATCGTTAACCTTGAGGTTTTCAACTCCTGGAATAGTCGAAAGTTTTTCTTTAACCTTTTCAATCATCTGATCAATGTCTTTAACAGAGTTCGAACGAAAGGTTGCTTCAATTGGGTTTCCAACTGGGGGTCCGTTGACTAACTCTTCAAAGTTTAAACTCTCAACATAATCAGGCTTAATCACTTTAAGATCATTGAGGACTTCCGTGTAAGGCCGATTATTTTTAGCATATTCGCTAACATAGATTGTCACCATCCCAACATTATTACCCTCTTTCGATTTTGGGTCGGTCGGTCCCATTGTTGAAGCCCCTGCCCTAGCGACGAGATGTTCTACATCTTCTTTGAGAACTTCTTTAATCTGCTTACTAATATCTTCTAATTTTCGGTGAGTTTCCTCCAACCGAGTCCCTTTAGGCATTTCTAATCGAGCAATATAAATTTCAGTCTGATCGGCAGGAAAAAGAATAAACTTATTAGCTCCGACCATCATGAAAAGAGAAAAGAAAACAACACCACCAAAAGCAAAAAAAACTTTGTAACGATTATTTACGACAACCTCCATAAATTTTTCAAATTTTCTTTCAAACTTTGAAAACCAATCAGAGTGACCTCCTGCTCCATTATCTTCAACTTGTTTCCCTGCCCAAGTTAGTCGCATTGGAAGAAAGAAAAACGACTCAAGAAGAGAAAGAAGTAAGGCAATCGTTACAACAATTGGAATCCACTTAATAAACTCCCCCATAACTCCCTTAGTAACGAGCATAGGAAGAAAAGCGGCAATCGTCGTAAATGCCGTAGCAGTAATCGGAAGCCAAAGACTCGCAATTGAATTGCTGGCTGCTTGAAGAGCATCTTGACCTTCAAGTCTAAGTCTTGTGAAATTTTCAGAAATAACAACTGAGTTATCAACCATCATCCCTAAAGCAATAACTAAAGCAAGAATTGTAATGGCATCAATATTCATTCCAAAACTTGGCATCAAACCAAGAGTTCCAAGCATTGCAAGAGGTAATGAAAGTGAAGCAACCATCCCAATTTTTCCAGGGAGGAAGAAGAAAAGAAAAACGACAACAAGTATTAACCCTGTAATCGCATTACTTGTAAGAATATCAACTCTATCTCGAACTCGACGTCCTTCAGAATTATAAATATTGAACTCATACTCAGGATTTCTTTTTTTATAGGCATTAAGAACTTCTTCAAGCTCACTAACCATCTTGATAGTATCGGCTCCCGCCTTCTTATTAACGATCAAAAGTGTAGCGTCTTTTCCATTATAACGAGCGAGTGTTTTAATCTCTTCCTCACTGTCTTTAACATCAGCAATATCTCCAAGTGTGACAGTGCTACCCGAGAAGTTAGAACGAACCACGACTTTTTTAAGCTCTTCGGCATTTTGGATTTTCCCTTCTACCCTTACGAGCTTTTGATCAACTGATGTTCTAAGGGGCCCTCCAGGTGTATTAGAGTTTCTTGATTGGATCTGCGCAAGAACTTCACTGACTGAAATATATTTTTCATTCATAAGATCAAGATCAAGAAAAATATCAAAGGTACGCTCTTTATAGCCCACTGGTCTTACTTCTTTAACAGACCTATTATCTTCAAGTTCTTCTTTGAGGCGGTCAGCAATAATATCTCTAGCTCTATTCTCGTTTGGCCCAGAGATTGCAACTTCAATAACAGGAAACTCTTCACTTTTTATTTCCGTAAAACTAGGAGGGTCCTTAAGATCCCGTGGAAGATCAGTTACCCGGTCCACCGCTTTTTGTATTTCATCCATGGCCTCGGCAACGTTGACCTTGGAGTCATCCATATCAATTCGAACATTGATTGTTGAAAGCCCTGCTTGAGAAGTCGAGCTTACATCTTTAAGTCCTGTTACTCCTCTAATTTCATCTTCAATTGGTTTCGTAATTTTGGTTTCAATATCACTAGCCGTCGCACCATCATAAACAGTCACAACAGTCGCAAAAGCGAAGTCAACAGCGGGATAGCTTTCAGCATTCATTTTCTTCAAGCCTTCATAACCAAACAAGGCAAGACCAATTGAAAGAACGATTGTAAGCTTCGAGTTTTCAATAAAAAATTTAGCTATATTCTGCATATTAAATCCTGTTTAGTTCACAAGGAAAATCGTTATAAATACTAAAGTAATCCATTAATGTGTTAATAATTGTAAGGTTCGTCTGAATCTCACCAACTTTAGAATCGAGAAGAGTGTCTTGTTCACTAATAAGTTCTTGAACACCGATCCTAGCTTGCTTAAATTTCCGACGTGAAACTTTCAATGACTCAGCAAGATATTTGTTTGTTTCTTTTTGATTTTTAACCACATCTCGGAGAATTTTTATAATTTCTGCCGTTTCGGAGTGAAAAGCCTTAATTTTAGAAAGATTCCCTTCTGCTTGGGAAAGGTATTTATTTTTATAGAGTTTCTCTTGAATTTCTTGAGTGGCCTGTTTTCTTCCCCCAATAGGAATAGTCAATGCTAAACCAATACTTGTTCTCCCTCGTGGGTCATCACTAAAGTTATCTCGAGCAGCTCCGATTCCAAAATCTCGACCAACACTTGAGTACTCACCAATCAATTTTATACTTGCATCATCATAAGCATCATTAGCAGCTTGGGCATGCACTTCTTCCTTCTTTAGGTAATTAACAATCTCATCAAAAGGAGTGAAGTTTATGGGTGCATTTTGATGAGAACCAATCTTCGCAGAACAAGTTAAAACGGAGTTAATAATAGTAGGGACAGAATATTTCCCGAGTTCAATTTTCTTTCCATTTAAGTCAGGAAGAAGTTCTTTCAATGAACGCATAATCTCGCCTTTTTGATATTGCAAAGAGAGAAGGCTTGCTTTCCTCGTGGTCCACTGAGATCGATACCGAGCGACTTCTCCCGCATCTGCAACGCTGGATTTTTTTCTCTGAACAGCTTCTTGAAATTGCTGATAAGAAAGCTTCACGAGACCTTCTAGGAGAAGTCGTTGCTCATTATTTGCAACCAAGGCCCAATAAAGTTTTCTAATATTCGACTCAAAAGACTTAAGACTCGCTTGTTTTTCAAGTTCAGCTCTTCTAACAGCGTATTCACTTTTCTTTAAGTTATTATCGGTGGTTCGACCTAGAAAATCTTTAAGAAGATCAAGAGATAAACTGACGGTCATTCCAGTAGAAGCGGCATCTTTAATAAAAGCGTTTGAAATTTTTCCACCGAAAGCACTTAGCCCAACATCGAGACCGTAACGTGTTGGTTTGACGAGCCCAAGACTAAAGCTTGTAGATCGTTCTGTAACACCCCCATCAAGGTTACCCAAAAGTCGTTCTTTCGATCGGTAGGTTTGCCCCTCTCCTTCTAACCGAAAGCCAAGAGCATCATCCAGAGCGGCAAGTGAGGCTTTAGTCCCAAGAAAGCTCGCTTCGATTTGCTTTACCGTGGGGGGATTGTCGTTAATCATTTGCTTCAAAACGCCCTCTGTGAGGATGATTTCGTCCTCCGAATAGGCAAGTTGAAGGCTGAGAGCTAAAATAGAGAGGTTTAAGAGTAATTTCATGAAACACCTGTTTGATTCAAACGTTTGTTTGAATTTACGGTATTTCCTAAAAAAACTCAAGCTTTTATTCAGATTATTTTTAAATGTTCAAAAATTGTAGTGGTTTAAGACTAAATATCCTCGATGAGAGAGCCAATAATATAGTCTCCAAAAGGTTTTTTAAAAAAACGCTCGTAATCCTGAATCCCCCCAGGAGAAAAACAATTGATCTCAATTATTTTTCCTCCAACCACATCGAGACCAACATAGCGAAGACCCATTTTGATTAACCAGGGCCGAACTGTTTCAATTGTTTTTTTATCAGCATCAGTAAACTCTGCAGGTTGTGCCGTTGCTCCTAGGCAAACGTTGGATCGAAACTCACCTTTTTGAGGGACTCTTTTGACAACCCCCTCAACACCTTCAATCTCTAAAATTTCCCCATCAAAGAGACAGACTCTTTTATCAGATCGATCTTTGGTATCAATAAATTCTTGAGCCAGTATTGGATAGCTTTTAAATGATCGAACTTCAGACTCACTCTCAAGTAACTGAACTCCATCCCCTCTTGTCCCCACAAAAGGCTTTACGACGACTCTATTTCCGCATTCTTTAAAGAATTTTAAAAGATCATCCGTGTTTTTTGCCTCTATGCTAATAGGGATTGTGCTTGGGGGCAGATCGAATAAATACCTTTTATCATGCATGATCTTGAGAGCACGAGGAGAATTAATAACAGGAACTCCGTCGCGTTCAACTGTTTCTAAAACATCAAGGGCACGAGCATGATTTTTATGATTTTTGAAATCTCGAGCAGGATTTGTTCTTACAATAATCATATCCAACGCCATAAGTTCAATGGTATGCATCTCAAGACCTGAGAGATCAAACTTAATATCATAGTCTTCTTCAATGTTCACATCGAGATGAAGGGCCGAAACAGTTCTTGAAGCCTGAAAGTCTTTAACTGAGAAAATAAACATATGAGAAACGAAAGAAGAAATTTTTCTTAGAAGATAAGTCGTCGCCTGATCATCTTTAAGTTCAAAGTCATTTACGAGGAAACCGATCCTCTTATTTTCCATCTCTTAACCCAAGGTGAATGATTCGAGCTCCCGATTCAGCTACGGGATCAAAACTTCTACCAATAACGATACCATCAAAAGGACAGCGATATTCAATAACGAGATCTCCGAAAATATTACGAATTGTCGCAATCAAATCACCTTTTTTAATTTTTTCACCAAGATCAACCTTCACTTCAAGAATTCCTCCACTGTCAGTATATATCCACTTTGAGTTTCTACACCGAATAGGTCGCTCAGCACTCTTAGCGGGAGGCGGTGCTATTAAAACTCCGATATCACAAAGAAGAGCTCTAATTCCAGTAACGGTTTTCTTGATATAACGTTCTTGGAAACGTGAAGGGTTTCCTACTTCAATTGTGATAGAAGGTATACCGGCTTTACTCGCGGCCCCTCTTAGGGTTTTATCATTCGGTGGATTATGAAGAATAATCTCAGGGCCTATCAGTTTCGCCATTCTTGCAACAAGCTTATTATCCATGTCAGCACGGATATAAAGTGTATTTTGCCTCCCCTTACTTGCAGTATGGAGGTCTAAAAGATAGTCGAACTGTTTAATGACCTTATTAAATAACTGGTAAGCATAAACTTCCGCCGTATTACCATTTTTTTTACCAGGCATTATATGGTTAAGATCCACTCTATCAGTAAATGCCCGAATCTTTTTTCTATAACCAGGAACGTTAGCAACGTGAACACAAACAAGAGTTCCTTTGATATTTTTGGGATTAACTTTTTCAAGAAAACGATGAAGCACCCCGATTCCATTAATTTCATCACCATGCAGAGCTGCTGTTATACCTACCACTGGTCCAGGCTGAGCTCCTTTAACAACAGTAATCGGGACAGGAATTGGTTTATGGAGGCTATCTCTAATAATTTCAAGCCATAGTTTCTTCATTGAACTCTTTTCTACTTTATCCAAATCAAGAATTTTATGAAACTCTTCCATCATCACAACCTCAGTAAATTATCTCATTCATAAGAGCTGGATCATTATCCAGCGATTGAAAAAGTTTTCGGCGAAATTGCCCTTTTTTATTAAGTAAATTTTGAGCCATTTTATCAATGGCCACAACCGTTAACACTGTTTGCAAGTAAGCTTCAATCAAATCGTCGATACCAATCCCAAGAGCATTAAAATCCTTACGGTCCATCAACATTAAGCGATTAGTATCCGAACTCCACTCATTCTCTGAAAGCTTAACCGATAGGTTTGTTCCAAGAACCTCCCAACTATTCCCTGTTATTTCCCTTTTTAATGGGCTTTTTGCTCTACGAGCATAAATCGCACAAGGCATAAAGCCTTCTGGCGAAGAGTAAATCATAACTCTAAGATCTGCGATGTAGATATTCCCCCGTTTATTTGGAACTGTCCCAATATGAAAGTACTTTCCATGCTGGCTTTGAGAACTCCATTCATAGTGACCGATCAAGCTTTGAACAATGAATTGGTCATAAGGATAATTCTCGCTCATGAAATCTTGAAGTTCCTTCTCGCTTGTTATGGTGTAAACCCCTTGTCCTGCATTGGAATAAGGGTTTTTAATAACGGCCTTACCACCAAACCGAGAGACCCATAAGGGAATTTCAAGTTTACTCACATCTTTAATCGTCTCAGGCATATTAATCTTTAAGCCTGTCTCAGCAATCTCTGCGTTATAAATCTCATAAGCTTTATTTGCGAGTAACTTGTTTCGTCCTCCTGCCAGACAAACCAAGGTTGAATTATAGATAAAGGTTTTGGTTTGCGGAGGAATCCTATTCCATGGCTTTTGTGTTACATAGCGAAAAGCCGCTCTTATCGGAACATTACCCTTAGGCGTTTCTGCAATCATAACTCCATCATCAAAATGAAGATTCTTCTTCTCGATATTATAATGTGGGATCAAATAAACATTCTCTTTGGTCAAATCAGCAATTGTCTGGGCATAACCAGAGACTTCCATATAATTTTTATCATAAACAACGCCCAACGCCCCTTGAGGTAATCGCTTTTTTCTGATGATTTTAAGAAATGAATTTTCAATAAGATATCGATAACCTCGATGCTCATCTGCATCTGTTCTTGGAGGCATCGATTTTTGCCCTGAAGGACAGGAGTTAGTTTCGAGAACAACCATCTTTCTGTTTCCGGCCTCAGTCGTAACATAAAAGAGGTCAGCGCCTCCCCAAAAAAAGTGCTTCGCTTTAGACTTAAGAAGCTTACTTAATGAATCGACACTCACCTGAGGGTTCAGGTGAGAATAACGCTTGATAATCCTGTCATGGTCGAGATTAAAAAAATGGCTCACCATTGGGTGAAGTTGCGAGTTTAGGGCCTTTGGGTAGAAATGATTTTCTTGTTCAAAGTTATCTGGCGTAATTATTTCTATTTCTCTCATTCTACAATCTCTTTTTTAATAATTTATAGCCCAAGCCTTTATAATTGCTCTTAATGATACCCCAAACAGAAGCATTCAACTCAGAAATTTCCCCAAAAATCGCAATATTTTTATTTTTTAAGAGCTGTTGAGCCGCGACTTCAGGAACAATTGAAAATGCAAGACCTTTTTCAACAACCATTTGGTGAAGATCGACATCATCAGCCTCACCGATCACAACCGGATGAATTCCTTTTTGAGTAAAAAACATCTCGATTTCATAACGGAAATTAGAATCTTTCGAATAAGAGAAATAAGGAATCTTTGCAAGTCCTTTCGGAAATCTCCCCATCTTCTTTTTCAGGTTTTTATGACCTACTACGAGTGTTTTATTTTCACCAAACTTGAAGGAATTAAGACGTGGGTTTCCAAGCTCCTTCTCACTTGAAAAAACCAAGTCTAAATCTCCATTCTCAAGGTCTGCTAACAAGTGATGCCGCTCCCCCTCTTTAACATTAATGGCTAAGTCTTCTCTACCAAATAAAGGGAGAATTGTTTCATAGAGAAAAAACTGGGTCATTTGATAGGTGACTCCAATGTCGAGAGATCGCTTAGGGAGATTCACACCATCCCTTAATCTGGCAGTAAGGTCTCCTGAGAGCTCAAAGATCTTTTCGGCGTAATCAAGGGCAACTTCGCCCTGCCTATTAAGGGTCAAGGAACGGTTATGCCGGTCA
>JAUHYH010000194.1 GCA_030426585.1 Bacteriovoracia bacterium | reverse complement strand
ATTAGCTTTTTTGCCAAAGACGATTATCGAGTCAAAATTGTGGGACTTTCATCTGAGTCTGAAATTGTTTTAGTCCGTGAGTATAATACTGACGAGTACGCAATGATCTCAATAAGAATCCCTAACAATGTTGGAGGAAAGGTCATCTCAAGTTTACAGGTCTATGAAACAAAATATCATCCTGGTCTTGAACTTCTCATGGGAAGTTTTATTCCACTTAAACTCGATGAACCCAAAAAAATCATTATTTCAGACTTTGATAAAACCCTAGTTGATACTCGTTATTCAACGGCAAAAGAAGTCATGAGGTCATTGAGAAGCCCTATTGATTACTTCCCTACCGTCGAAAAAAGTTTAGAACTAGTTAAAAGTTTTATCAAAGAAGGATACGGAGCTTTTATTCTTTCTGCCTCACCTCACTTCTATGAAAAACCCTTTCGTGATTGGCTTTATCAAAATGAAATTTATACCAGTAATATCTTTTTAAAAGACTATCGAAAAATATTTTCTCTCGTCGAGTCTGATCTTAAAATGAAAGATCTTAAAGCTCAGGGCTTTTATAAACTCAATGAGTTAGTGGAAATAATCCTCATGACGGGAGTCCCGCAAAAACTCGTTTTAGTCGGCGATGGATTTGAATCTGATCCGATGATTTATTTAATTATTCGCTCAGTACTTATCGAGCGGATGGATCCCTGGACGATCTGGAAACAAGTCCGAAGGCTTACTGCCTTCAAACTTACAAGAAAACAGCAGGGGAAGCTTCTCACAAACCTCCACCTTCTTGCTTCACAAAAGGTCCCTCGAGAATTTGATTTAAAAATTCATATTCGTTGCCGAGAGCACAACCTCCAAGAAATTAGTGAAAAACGCTTTGATGTGAGTTTCTTAGACAAACAAAAACCCAACATTGCCTTCTATTCTGCATAAATTTGAGCATAAAGTGCCAGCACCTTTTTCGTGTCGCATCTGCGTTATTTAGTGTATAAATTCAAAGACATAACGCAGTAGCGACACGAAAAAGGTGCTGGCACTTTATGGGTTTGATTTATCTATTTCCAACTGAGGACAACGATCCGGACCATTTTATCAAAGGTGAGAACTCCCTCACCCTTCGTAGTTACGGGCTTCCTCCGCTTTTTTGGGCCTATGCTTTAGCTGTTTGTGGAATTCTTTTTCTACTTTACCTTCCCATCCATGAACCCCTCCAAAAGTATAAAGAAATCGGCGAAAGTTTTGATCAGTATTTTATTACGGCACTTTATATTTTAATGATTGGATCACCTTTAGTGCTTTTAAGTTTTTTCTTTTTTGAAAAACAAATTCATCTTTCAAAAGGAATGATTACTCTTATTTCAAAACTTTTTTTCTTAACAATTCGAACCCAGAAGATTCCTTATAGCTCTGCCGACTCACTCGAAGTCGGGCATTTTATTGATAGCCCTAATATGGCCAGAATTAAAGATGATCGCGCGATGAAAGCTTTTTATAATCGCGGTTATCATGAGCTCGTATTCAAACCGACGAACTCAGATAAACAGATTATTATTGATAGGGCCGCTCGAAAAGCAGATCTTGTTAAAATCAAAGAATTAATGATTAAATATCTTTAAGATTATTATTTTAAAGATAAAACAATGAAAGTTTCTATCATCATTCCCTGCTATAACGAATCAACAACGATTCGAAAAATTGTCGAACAAGTATCTTCTTCAACAATAATTGAAAAAGAAATCATTGTTATTGATGACGGCTCTACAGACGAAACTAAAAAAATATTAAATGACCTCAAGCACTTAATTGACCATACTGTTTCAACTGATCAGAATAACGGCAAAGGATCCGCGATCTCACTTGGAATTAAATACGCAACCGGAGAAATAATACTAATTCAAGATGCTGACCTCGAATACAATCCAAAAGATTATTCCAAACTAATTGAGCCGATCATTCAAGCGAAAGCCGATGTCGTTTATGGATCACGCTTTCTTAACTCTGAATCAGTCGAAAATTTTAGCTTCAAACAAAAATTTGCAAATAAAGTTCTCACTCAACTCTCAAACTATTGGACCGGTCTTAATCTCACAGACATGGAGACTTGTTATAAAGTATTTAGAAGTGAACTGGTCCAATCCATGAACTTCTCAGAAAAAAGATTTGGCATTGAAGCTGAGTTAACCGCCAAACTTTCCAAAGTCCCCGGTATCCAATTTCAAGAAGTCCCTATTTCTTATTCTGGAAGATCTTATGATGAGGGGAAAAAAATTGGTTGGCTCGATGGCCTCTCCGCTATTCGATGTATTTTATGGTACAATATTTTAAAAAAATGATAGATCGATTAAAAAACTTTTATTCAAAAAATGCTTTTTGGTGCAACTTCAGTTTAATCATATTTATTTTCTTATACTTCTATGGGCGACTTTACTTTGCATCAATCCTCGATGGTACACTTACAGGAGAAGAGCGTTCTTGCTCTATTCGTGATGCTGCTTACTTTCTCAACCGTTATCAGTTCCATCAATACTCTACGAATATGGGAGCTCACTTCCTCTACGCTGTTTCTTCTTTTCTTTTCCCTTTCGAACCTATTTTTTATGGAAGATTAGCTAAAATTCTCATGATGAGTACTGCCCCTGCTTTGGTGTTTACTTATCTAAACCGAGTTTTTAAAGTCAGTGCTGAGATGAGTTTTCTCTTTGCTTTAATTTACGGATTTTTACCCGGTGTTTACAGTTTTTCCTTCATTGCTACTGAGTATGGTTTAACAACCGTTTTCGGAGTTTTAGGACTCATCGTTCTTTCTTCAAATATAAAATATGCTGAACTTATCTCTGGTTTTCTTTTTGGTTTTGCCTGTATCGTTTATGCACCAGCTTTCACTTTCCTCACTGTCTTTATTCTTTATCTCTTTCTTTTATCAAAAAGCTCGTGGCCCATGAGATTGTCTTCTATTGCGGTGATGGTACTAACAATGTTTTCTCCCAAGATTTGGTGGTTGAACTCTCGGGTTGTACTCTTCACGGGAGGAGGACGGCTCGTTTTAGACCAATGGTATTATCGTTTGACTCGACTGTGGGAAGAGTTATTCATTAATCCCAAAAGTTATTATTATTTTTCTGAACAACAAGCTTTAAGTAGCTATATTCTTGCTTTTCTTTTCTTGATGAGCTTTATTTTCTGTCTTAAGTACTTCAAAAAATACTGGCAAATTCTTTTGATTCTCTTTGGTACGATTTTTATTCACTCTATCGCCGGAGGTCCCCCTGGTTTTAGAAGGATTGTCCCCTTAGCCTTTGCGCTCGTCTGTATGAGTGCTGTTTTTATCGACTCGTTTAAATTTAAAAAGCTCCTTTCACTATTTCTTGTTCTGCATCTCAGCTATCAAGTCTTCCAAATGACTCGTTATGAATCACTCCTAAAAGTAGGGTCACTTCAGGGTCGGGCATGGAACCCCCCTAGAGAGTATCAGGGGATAAGCTTAGAGAGTATACTTGAGGAAGAATACCAAAACTTAGATCGGCTTTTAACAACAAAACATTATGAAGGTTACTTCAAGAATGAATTGATATCTTTAGTTTACTTAAAATCACTACGCTCTGGAGATAAGGAAAAGACACTTAAAATGAAAAGCTACCTTCTTGAAAATGTTCAAAGTGAAAACAGGTAAATTCTTAAGGACAATAAGTCGCGTAAGGGTGTCCACCTGGAAGAGCTCCTTGAGTTCCCCACTTACAAGCGAGGTAACCTTCGACTTTTTGTTGCTCTGTGGGAGTTAGGTCAGCATCATAGAGAAGGATTTCAGAGATATCTCCATCCCAATACTCAGAAACTGCTCTATTTTGATTACCAAGTCTAACAACCCCAACCGTTGTATCAAGTGTAAAAGTGTTCGTATCCACTTGAGAACCATCTTGATAGAGGTATCCTGTTGTCCCATCATAAATCATGCTCGTTAGATGCTGACTCGTCGTTACACAAGAAGTTGAATTAAGACGATAAGATAAGCCTTGACCGTCATACCAACAAGTTGTTCCTGATTGCCCCATAGTATTTGAATTTCCATCCAAGTTATCTGATTCACCGTAAGCAAAATACATTCGATAACCTGATGTTAATAAACTTCGAGTCGAGGCAAAAACAGATCGAGCAGAAGCTCCATAAGGAATACCGTTATCAGAAACTGCATCCATGAAATCATCAGTCCCATCAAAATTAACCGTTGTTCCAGCAGCAACATAAATAGGAACAGATGCTCCCGTCGTTTGGACCATATCATTAAAGTTTGCAGACTTGTCTTTCCAACAAGCAACATCTTGCCCGTCACCTGTCACGGGAGTGGTACAAGCGGAGTTTTGGAATAGAGTTGTGTCATCTGAAGCGTCATACCAAAGAGCAATATTCGCACTGCTTATATCTTCAGGATTAAAGAATGGTCGGAGATACTCACCAACTCCTGAGAGACCATTTTCTTAATAGATAAACATCAAGCTATCTCTTCCAGCATGATAATAAAGCTTAAGACCAGCACAAGTCACACCTGGAGTATCAATAGATAATTGATCC
>JAUHYH010000193.1 GCA_030426585.1 Bacteriovoracia bacterium | reverse complement strand
GCGGTCTCTGCTTCGAGAGTTTGGTTATTTGTAGTAATTTTGAAAGGTCGTTTAGAAAAATCAACTTCTGTTACTGTTTCTTGAACAAACTCAGCCCCAAATCTTTTAGCTTGCGCCTTCATATTGTTGATGAGGTCTGGTCCCATAACTCCTTCTGGAAAACCTGGAAAATTTTCTACATCAGTCGTGAGGGTAAGTTGTCCGCCTGGTTCATGGCCTTCAAAAATGATGGGTTCAAGGTCAGCTCGTGCGGTATAAAGAGCTGCAGTTAAACCAGCAGGACCCGTACCGATGATAACGACTTTTCTCTTACTCATAATTTTACCTTTTTTTATGATTCTTCTTCGATATCAAGACCCAGCTGTTTTTTGATGACGAGGGGTCGGTCGTCTTTTTCAGGATTCATCTCGTAATAGGCATTAACTGAAACCAAATCATCAGTGTTGTCGATTTTTTCAGTAAGCTTATAAGTATCACCTGTCAGGGTGCAGGAGTATTTGTAATAGCGTTTTTCTCTTTTTCTTTTGGCCATAAATCCCTCCTTTGCGTTGCGTCAAGGTTTGTCATTTTGATTGTAGGCATTAAAATATAGGAAACAGGATGTTGTGTCTATGAAAAGAATATGGATATTGGCTAGTTTAATAGCTGTAAAAGCTTTCGCGCTTGAAGTGGACTCTAAGCTCACCGTGAGGGTTTTAAAAACCTCAAAGTCTAAAAAAACGATTCTCGTCAATAAAGGTCGAAGTGATGAACTTAAGAAAGGTGATCACGCAAAGTTCTTCGTTTCCGAGGGGATGGTCGCTCGAGCGGTTTTAGTAGAGGCTTCTAAAAAACGTTCTGTTTGGTCTGTCTACAGAGTTATCAACGGTGATCTTCTTAATTCAAATGAGATCATGAATATTAAAATCACTCCCGCCGTTAAACTCACTGATGATCCGCTTGCAGTCGTAAGTAGAGATTCATCTTTTAGCGATACGATTGATGACAAAGTTGCTGATAAAGATTTCCAAGTTTATTCAGATCTTTTTGATGACGGAAAAGTTGACGAATCACCAGCGCAACAAGCTGTGTCTCAAGAGCTTCAGGAACTGGATCTTGATATAGGAGAGCGGCGATTAGAGGTTGGAGCAATTGTTGGTTTTCAATCTTTTTCTTCGGAAGTCACAGGAACCCCGAGTAATACTGATTTTTCTGGAACTGAATTCGTTAACAATATTCTCGTTAACTTAGAGTATTACCGAGACCGTACAGGAATCTTTGGTTACTTCCAATATTTACAAGAGGCTTTGTTGAGTTTTGATGGAGCCATCGCGGACTCCTCTAGTTTTGAATTTGGTGGAGGGATGAATTTTTACCTGTTCGCTGATCCTCATAAGGCCAATCAACTTATTACTTATCTAACTCTTGGTGCCGGTTTTGGTTCGCTCACCGATACATTTTCTGGTGGAGAACTTGCTCCTACTGCACAAAATACAGTTGAAGTTACAGGTTCTACATTTGCTCTTTTTGGTGGGATTGGAATGAAATACTTTCTTCCAAATGGTTTTGGAATGCGTTTTGTTGTCGATGTTTATCGACGCCAAGATAGTTTCGATAGTGACGCTACCATTACAACTTCTGATTGGGAGCGCGTTCGTTTTGGGCCAAGGCTTTTGGTTGGGATTTCTTACCGGATGTAAATTGCCTCAAATCTAGGGCAAAAGGCTGTGAGCTTTAAAATTCTTATTTAAAGTCTATTTGTTAACCCCTTGAAATTACATAGATATAAAGCTTAATAAATCCCAGTCCGATTTATCTTTATAATTAAGGACTGGAGGTCATTCTTGAAGCTTCTTAATTTCATCATTCTGCTGATGCTCGTCTCTTGTATGCAACCTAATAAGGAAGAGATTACAGGAGGAACTTCGAGTTTTGGGTCTGGAGATTTAGACCTAACGACGATCAGTAACACTGTCATCAGTGAAGGGGGGCTTGTTAGTCTTAATATTGATGAAGGATTTGATGACTTTGATAGTGAAGGGAATTCCGTAACTTATTCATGCTATTACGACCTTGTGATGGATGGCAGTGTTTTAGGGGTCTTACCTTGTAGTAATTTAACTGGGATGTCATTTAATAGTTCAACAGGGAATTTCAATTGGACCCCCGATCAACAAGCGGCAGCTAATGGTGATGCCGCTGGAAATTACGAATTTAAAATTGTTGGGGGGTCTACTCTAGGTACTGGAGAAGAAGTTTTTGTTATCAATGTTATCGAGGTTGATATTGTTCCTCAGTTTGCAACGATGTCTCCCGTATCTATTTTGGGTACAAACTCAATGACAATTGATGCGAATGATAATTCTACTTTTTCGGACCAGGATGAAGACGGTCAAGCTCTTACTTATTCTTGCTCTTTCGATAGAGACATTAATGGGATTCCAGACACAACAATGGATTGCAATACACTAGGCTTTAATTTTCTTCCAGGTTCTGGAGTCATTTCGGGAACACCTGCTCAGTACGGGGATTATGAATTCCGTCTTACTATGGATGATGGAACGACCGGGGGAGATATCACCTTTGTTGGTTTGACTGTTACAGGAGGCCCACCGGGGGCTTCGGTTGATGAGGCATGGATTGAGGTTCCTTTCAATGCTGGTGGAATGGGGCTCAATTCTTTTTGGGTCATGTTTTATGAAGCGAAGGCATGGAATGATTTGGATGGAGATTCACGAATTCTTTCAGCAGAAATTGATGCCGACGGATGTGGAGATGTTTCTTGTATAACGACACCAACTCTAGGAGTCCATAAGCCTGCTTCAACATTTGAAGGGGCTCCGTGGCGAGCAATTTCTGCTAATAATTCATTTAGTGAATGTCGATCACTTGGTACCGGCTATCATCTCATGACTAACGAGGAGTGGATGGCGATTGCGAGAGATATAGAATCAGTAAGTGCAAATTGGACGAGTGGAACGGTTGGTACCGGCTCACTCTTTAGAGGAAATTCAGGAGCCGATTCAACTTCAAGTTATAACAACGGTGGATTGGATTTCAGTACCGGTCGAAATACTAAAGCGAGAATGACTCTGTCGAATGGGGCATTTATTTGGGATATCTCCGGGAATGTTGCCGAATGGGTTGATTGGAATGATCCCACAACTGTATATGGAACATTTCTTACAGGGCCGGTATCTTGTCCTCTTTCGCCTTCAACTCAGAACTTAGATTCAATTAATTGTACTAGTCTAGCTGCGACACCGGAATTATATAACTCAGCAGGGGATTATAGTTTTGCTAAAGGTGTCGGGATTTTTGTACCTGGAACTGGGGGAGCAGCAGCAAGAGGGGGGGCGCATACTAGTGATGCCGGGGTAGGTATATTTACCCTTTCACTTTTTTCGACCTCTACTGCCTCATCTTCTGCAACGGGTTTTCGCTGCGTTTATCGTCCTTAAAGTATTTTTGAAACCAAGTCTTTGGCCATACTCCTAAACGTCGTATATTTCCCCCCAATCAAGACATAACAATCTTCTTTCATTTGATAGATTTCATGATGGCGGCTGACTTTTCCAGGAGTTGAAGAGCGAAGGTCTTTCACAAGCGGTCTCACTCCAGTTGTGGTTTTGATGATGTCACTTTCTTTAATGGAATGATGAGGGAAATAGCGTTCAAAGTTCTTGATCAGATATTCTTTTTCTTCTGGTTTTATATCAAGTGAGTAGAGATCAGCATCATCGGGTTCTTTATGTTCAGTGGTTCCGAGGAGAATATAGTCGGGATGAGGGATGACAAAGATAATTCGTTTTCCTTCCTGAATTACAACCCCTTCTTTTAAAGGGAGAAGATCTCTCCTTAAAAAAAGATGGGATCCTCTTGAGAGCATCATTTGGGGAGTCCAGGGGAGGTCAAGAGATTTCATGACCTGATCAGTAAAAGGACCGGTTGTAAAAATAAGCTTATTACAATCAACTAATTTCTCTTCGTTGTTATACTCAACCTTCAAATGGAACTGATTTCTTTTTTCAACATCAACTAATCGACAATGCTCAAGTGCTTGCCCTTTTCCCATCTGAAGGGCCGCTTTTAAAACCAGAATTCCTAATTGATAATCATCTACGATGGCGTCGTAATAACTAACGGAACCTTTGAGCCCAGCAGGTGAAAGGTGAGGGAGAGCTTCAAGAGTTTTTGCTTTTGAGTGAAAACTAGACGGACTATTTTTATAGAGGGAAAGCAGATCATAGAGTTTAACTCCTGCCGCTAGTTTCCATAAAGGATTAGGAGAGTTTTTATAGATCGGAATATAAAATTTCTGCTCTTGAGCGAGTTCGGGGCATTCTTTTACCCAATAGTTTTTTTCTCTTAAGGCTTCATAAACAAGATCAAAGTCAAGAGTTTCAAGATACCGAATTCCTCCATGAAGGAGTTTAGAACTTCTGGAACTGGTTTGAGTCATAAACTCTTTAGCTTCAATCAGCAACACATCTTTACCAGCTTTGACGAGTTCTGAGAACACTCCAACACCGTTGATACCACCACCAACAATGATATAGTCATAATGTTCTTTTAGCGTCTTTCGATCCAAACCAGCGTGCCTGAGCAAATAATTTTATAAAGA
>JAUHYH010000192.1 GCA_030426585.1 Bacteriovoracia bacterium | reverse complement strand
ACTGAAGCCAATTCCTATAGGTCCTGCACCGTGAATCATAGGAATTGGCGTCCCGAAGAATCCCATAATGAAAGAGACTAAGTAAACGAGAAAAATGGCCCCTGTCGCAACTGTAATAATTGTTCGAAACTTATCATTCACTTTGATAATTTGAGTACTGTAAACGAAAAGCATAATCGCCATCACTGCGAAGGTTAGCATAATAGCGTTTGATACAATCCCTGGGTACTGACTCTGATACATAGATGAAATCGCTCCAAGGACAAGCCCTTCAAATAAAGCATACAGAGGAGCTGTCACCGGTGCCCATTCTTTCTTAAAGATTGTAGTAAAGGCTAGAATAAGCCCTCCAATCAAACCTCCCCATAAAACCAGAGGATTTGTTGAGCCCCATGAATAACTTGCAGTGGCCACACAAAGCGCTAAGAGAATGGCCGTTTTTGCAAACGTCCCATTTTGAGTCATAACTTCCTGACCCGGCATTGTCGGGACACGAAAAGCGTCAGCATTTAATGTTGGATTTCCTGATTGTTCCATAAAATCTCCTTATACTCTTAACTTAGCATTTTTATAACCAAACGGGTAAACTACACTAAATGAATAAAATTGGGATTAAAGAACTATTTAAAGTTTGGAGCTATGTTGCCGCACATAGCTTTGGCGGGCCTGCCGGACAAATTGCAGTTATCCATAAACTTGTAGTCGAAGATAAAAAGCTTATTTCTGAGGAAAGGTTTCTCCATGCTCTTAATTTTTGCATGCTCCTGCCTGGACCTGAGGCGCAGCAATTAGCCACTTATATGGGATGGTTAATGGCGAAGTGGAGAGGAGGACTTATAGCAGGAGGGCTTTTCATTCTTCCAGGTTTTCTTTCTATCCTTGCCCTCTCCTATCTCTATGTTCTCTTTAATGATGTCTCATGGGTCCAAGGTCTCTTTTACGGAATGAAGCCTGCCATTATTGCGATCGTCATGGCCGCACTTTATAAGATTTCAAAAAAATCTTTAAAGAATTCATTTTATTGGGCACTTGCAGTTTTTTCTTTTATGGCCCTTTTCTTTTTCAAGCTCTCTTTTCCTCTTGTTGTTATCGGCTCGGGAGTTCTTGGAATCCTTTATGGAAAATTTGTTAAGCAACATCATTCAGAAAATAATATTGAAAAACCTAAACTCACTCACACATTAAAAACTCTTTTTACTTGGCTCTTCATTTGGATGAGCCCGGTCCTTTTAGTCTTTATAATAAACCCTGATTCAAACTTTCATACGATCAATATTTTTTTTAGCAAAATGTCCTTGGTTACTTTTGGAGGGGCCTACGCTGCTCTTTCTTATGTTGCTCAACAAGGAGTTGAGGTCTATGGGTGGCTCCAAAGTGGAGAAATGCTTGATGGTTTAGCATTAGCAGAAACAACTCCGGGACCTTTAATTCAAGTTGTTCAATATGTTGGCTTTATGGGGGCTTATCGATTTCCAGGTGAAATGTCCCCACTTTTAAGTGCGCTTTGGGGATCTATCCTGACAACATGGATGACCTTTGCCCCATGCTTTCTTTTTATCTTCACTTTTGCTCCTTATGTTGAATATATAAGAGGAGTGAAATTATTTACTGATGCTCTCAGTGCTATTACAGCTAGTGTTGTCGGAGTTATCTTCAACCTTTCTGTTTGGTTTGTTTTAAATTCATTATTTCAAAAAACTATCTTGGTTGAGGACTCACTATTAAACTTCAGTTACCCACAAATATCTTCAATTGATTTTTATGCCGCTGGCATCTGTATTCTTGCTTTAGTTTTACAATTTAAATTTAAAAAGGGACTTTTCACTATTCTAGGAATGAGTACCGCTTTAGGAATTGCGATTAAAACGTTATTATAGAAGACATGAAAGATATCAAAAAGAAAATTAAAGAAAACCTGATTTCACTCATCCAAGATCAACTAGAAAAAGCTGAAGAAGCTTCTGAGTCAGCGAAGAACTTAACAACAGAAGGTGATCTTAAATCCGATGGTAAATATGATACTCGTGGGATTGAAGCAGGCTATCTTGCTGGGGCCCAAGCAAAACGGGTAGAAGAAATCAAACAAGATAAAGAACTCTTAGAGTCGATAGAATTTCATGAAAACACAGATACTGTTTCCATTGGTTCTCTTGTTGAGCTTGAATTGGATGGAAATATAAAAAAATACTTCCTTTCTTCTGCCTCAGGAGGAACTTTACTTAATATCGAAGGGGAAGCGATCCTCGTCATCTCAGTTTTTTCTCCCATAGGGAAAGAACTTGTGAACTTACCTCTCGGTGATGAATCTCAATTGCTTAATCGCTGAACGAGTTTATCCTTGAGACCTTCTTTAGTCAGACCAATCTTGCACGCTGTTTCGACCGATCGATTTTTGGGATGTCCTAGAATTTGGGAAAAAAGTAGTCCCATTACTGCTCCGACTCTATTACCAGACATACAATAAATCAGAATCTTCCCTTCATTCTCAGAAAGCTTTGAGTCCAATTCTTCAAGTGCCTCAAAGCTGATTAGGTCTAAATCACTTACTGGAAAGTGATAATACCCTATCCCGTTCTCTTGAAGCTTGCTCGCTTCAGGATAAAGAACCTCACCCGTTGTTTTCATATCAACTGCGAACTTTACTCCAAGATCTTTGAGAAATTTTACCTGCTCGTCATTATCAATTTTTGAAGCAATATAATAATTTCCAATTCTATAAAAATTTTCAAATGGAGAGGGTAAGTTATTCTCTACATCTGTTAAATCAAGATTTCTCATTTTATAACTCCAGACTTCTCAGCAATCTGATAAATAATCATGCCCACTATCATACTTCCAACAAAAATCAGCGCATTTGAATTCCTTGTTACGAGATTCACAATTCCTGGTCCTGGACAAATTCCCGTAAGCCCCCAACCAATCCCAAACATAGCAGATCCTGTAATCAGCTTTTTATCGACTTCTGTTTTTGTTGGTAAAAAATGTTCTCCCCCACAAACAGGGTTTCTTTTAACAAAATACCGGAATAAGAAAAAACTTGTCCCAATCGCCCCGACCATAACAAAAGCAAGCGAATAATCCCAAGCTCCGAAGATATCGAGAAAACCAATCACTTTTTTAGGATTAGTCATGCCTGATATAACCAAACCAATAGCGAATCCAATTCCGGAAAGAAGTGAAAATACAATTGCTAACATTAAAACATCCCCTTAATGAGAACAGTTAAAACTCCAAAACCAATAAAGGTACAAGTCGCAACAAAACTTCTTTTTGCGACTCTTGCGAGACCACAAACACCGTGCCCGGAGGTACAACCACTACCAAGCCTTGTTCCAAAACCGACCAAAAGACCGGCTAAGACATAAGTGACTCCTGAAAAACTAAATTCATATTGGAAAAGCTCTGGCTTAAAAGAAATTAAGATTGCCCCTCCTAAAATTAATCCAATGAGAAAAGCATATCGCCAAGATTCATCTTTGTGAGGCTTCTTTAAAGAACCTCCCATAATTCCACTGATCCCAGCAATGCGGCCAATTCCACCCAACATTGTTGAGCTAGAAAGACCAATGAGAATCCCTCCAATAAGGGGATAAAGAATACTTTCCATTATGACCTCTTCTGACTTAAGGGAATTTTTAAATATCGAGTTCCATTCGATTCAGGGTTAGGAAGTTCACCCGCCGTAATATTTACCTGAACACTTGGAAGTAAAAGTTTCGGAGCCGATAACGTTGCATCCCTTTCGGTTCTGAATTTCACGAACTCTTCTTTTGTCGTACTACTTTTGAGTTGTATGTTTTTCTTTTTACTTTCTCCAACAGTCGTTTGGTACTCAAGCTTTCGTCCATTTGGTTGGTAGTCATGCCCAACATAAACTTTCGTCTCATCAGGGAGCTCATAAATTTTGTTAGAAACAGAATTGTAGAGATCCTCTGCACTTCCTTTCGGAAAATCACATCGACCTGTTCCGAAGTCAGGCATAAAGAGAGCATCCCCCGTGAAGAGATTGTCTTCAATTAAGTAAGAGGCACATGCTGGAGTATGCCCCGGGGTAAAGATTGTTTTAACCTCAAATGACCCGACCTTTAAAGGTTCGCCTTCATCTAAGAGTAAATCAAACTGCGAGCCATCGGTTGCAACATCCATATTAAAAACACCAGAGAAAACTTCTTGAACAAGTGTAATGTTTTTACCAATAGCAATTTTAGCCTCAGGAAAATTTTCTCTCAGCTCGTGAGCTCCCGAAAGATGATCGGCATGAGCATGGGTTTCAAGAATATAATGAAGCTTTAGCTTCTTATCACTGATAAATGACTTATAATTTTCTATTGAATCCGTGCTGATCGCCCCAGATGCAGGATCATAATCAAGGACAGGGTCAATCAAGATAGCATCCTTCGTATTTTCGTCATAAACGAAATATGATAGAGTAAAGGTTGGTTCATCATAGAAGGTTTTTACAGTTAAGCTCATAATTATATCCTTTTATTAGGTTTCTTTGATTATGACTTATGAAATGAGAATTTTCTTTGATCCCGATCAAATTTTAAGGAAAATCTATGTTTCAGAAGCTTCTCGAACCCTATTTTGAGCGATCTAGCCA
>JAUHYH010000191.1 GCA_030426585.1 Bacteriovoracia bacterium | reverse complement strand
CAAGCAACCTCAAACTCTGACTCTAAGATCAATATTAAAAAGCTCATAGAAAAGCTTAAATTCAAGTATAAATACTCTCCCATTTCACCTTATGGGATCCGTGTCCGCTCAAGAATGAAAGGAAGAGTTGTTGCTCTTACATTTTTAGTATCTTTAATTGCGACCAATGTTCTCCCCCCTACTTTCACCTTGCTTGGTATGGAAAAACTCGCTTTTGCAGCAGCTGTCGCAATTCAACCCGCTTTAAAACAGCTTGTCGTAACAGCTCTCTTTAATCACAAGAAGAATAAACAAATCGTTGCTCTTATTGGAGATGAAGCTCACAAAAATTTTAAGAACTTTCGTAACTATTTATATAAAGACAAACCTTTAATGAAGGCCATCGATCTCATCGAAGGAGATAAATACATCAAATACCGTTATCGTAATCCTGGGATGATTGGAAATATCATTAGTTACTTTAGTGGAGTACAACATCTTAATTTTTCTAAAATCAAGAAATTTGCAAAAGAAAACCCTGGCTATCAAGAAATCCTAAACAATGCTGAAAAAATCTCACAAAAAGACTTCGACAAAACCTGGTACTTTATTATGGAACTCTATTCGGGAAAAAAGGATGAGCGGTTCCTTAAATTTGTTGAAAAATTTGACGCTACTTTTTCAAGCTTCTCTCAATATGTCGATAATATAAATGAAGTTCAAGCATGGTTTCATCAGATACTTAAGATCGATGATTTTGTCTCATTCGAAAAAACATTGAAATCGACACCTGAAGGAATTCCTACTATCGTCTACTTTGAAATGCTTGAGAAGAAAATCCTTCCAGCCTTTTCTGCCTTCAAAGACGTCAAGTATGAAAGTTTTAGAATCATGGTGCAAAACCTATATAAAAAGAAATTTGAACGGATGCAATCAGGGAATAACACACTCGACAGACAAGAGTTAAATGAACTCGCCGACATCCTTGTAAAAGAAGCGAGAAGCTCTCAACCCTGTAAATCATGGTTAGAAAAAAATACTTCTAAATTTAAGTTCCTTAAAGGCGTTGTTTTTTAAAAAGAACTTCCCGGTTGTTTGAGAAAATCGATCTCTTCAGGAGTCGACTCTCTTCCTAGAATTTCATTGCGGTGAGGGTATCTTCCAAATTGATCAATGATTTTTTTATGCTTTAACTCAAAGTCGAGATTCGGAAGATCATTAAAAAGTTCGACCGCTTTCTCATGAACTTCCTTTGATTCACTATGCATATAAGGCATATAGAGAAATGATCTCTCCGTATTTGAAAGTTCTTTGTCTTGTCCTTTTTCCACTGCTAATTCAGAGCAATTTAAAGCAAGGTCATCACAAGCAAAAGCTTCAGGCTTATCTCGGTAAATATTTCGAGAAAATTGATCGAGGATGATAATCTCGGCCAAAGCACCTTTCGCCGTTTCTCTCCAATGAGAAAGCTCACCTTGTTTGGCAACTTCATGATATTTTCCGAAACGAGAATTAATGGCGTTATCAAGATTTGTATCTTTCTTCCACCAGTCTTTAGTTTCAAGTTCGAGAAACCAAAAATTTAAAATCTCTTCCGGTTTCAACTACGCCTTAACTTCGTTTAATAAATTATTATTGTTAAAAAACTCTCGAATTTGATGAACGGCCATTTCTCCAACTCTGAGTTGAGCCTCTTCAGTACTTCCTCCAAGATGAGGAGTTAAGATTAAATTAGGAAGTCCATGAAGGTCTGTTTTATCTTTTAAAGGTTCCGTTCCAAACACATCAAGGGCCGCAGAAATATTGCCCTCCTTAAGAACTGAAACTAAGTCTAACTCATTAACAATTCCTCCTCGTGCCGCATTTATTAAAACTGAACCTTTTTTCATTTTTGAAAGTAAAGTTTTATTCACGAGATTTTTTGTATGATCATTCAAAGGAACATGAATCGAGATCACATCACTACTTTCAAATAGCTCTTCCAGGTTTTCAGTTCTTTTGATCGCAGCATAAGGGATATCATGTTCTTTGATGAATGGGTCATAATAAGTTATATCCGGTTCAAAACCAGAAATTCTTCTCGCAAAAAGTTGACCAATTCTTCCGAAACCGACAACCCCGACTTTCTTTTTCCAAAGTTCATTCCCTGTAAAAGCATTTTTATCCCATGCTCCTGATTGCATAGACTCGTTAGCCCAAGCAGTCTTTCTAAGAAGAGTCATCGTCAAAGCGACTGCATGCTCTGCAGCCGAGTTATTGTTTGCTCCCGGAGTATTTGAAACCTTCACGCCAACTTCAGCACAATAGGCTTTATCAATATTATCAGTTCCTTCTCCTGCTCGGATAACATATTTCAAATTAGGACAATCAGCTAAAAATTCTTTCGTCACAGTTGTCGCTGATCGAATGATCAAGGCTGAAGCTTTCTTTTTCTCTTCAGCAATAACATCTTGAGAATTCTTAGGCTCAGGAAAAACTTCAAAATTAGAGTCAGATTTCAAGTCAGTGAAAATGTCTTTATCCATACCATCGCAAACAAGAATATAAGGCTTAGTCATAAGAATCTCCTGTGAAGTTATGAGGGTATTAAAGGAAAGATTGAAGTTAATGGCAAGTTTGGGCAAAAAAAAGCCCCTGCTTAAAGCAGGGGCCAAATATTTTATGTAGTATTCAAATTACATAAGTAATGGAGCGATAACAAGAGATACAATAGACATCAACTTAACAAGAATGTTCATTGCAGGTCCTGATGTATCTTTGAACGGGTCACCAACAGTGTCACCAGTAACAGCCGCCTTGTGAGCTTCTCCACCTTTAGATTCACCTTCAACGTGACCTTGTTCGATTGCTTTCTTAGCGTTATCCCAAGCACCACCAGCGTTCGCCATGAAAAGGGCAAGAAGAACACCTGTAACAGTCGCACCAGCAAGCATACCACCAAGAGCTTCTTTACCAAGCACGAAACCAACTACAATCGGAGCAAGAATCGCAACCATTCCTGGAGCGATCATTTCTTTAAGAGCAGCATCGGTTGCAATGGCAATACATCTTTCTGTGTCAGGCTTTCCAGTACCTTCCATAATCCCTTTAATTTCTCTGAATTGGCGTCTAACTTCTTCAACCATTGATTGAGCAGCAGCTCCAACGGAACTCATCGTGTTAGCACCAACATAAAAAGGAAGAACCCCACCAAGGAAAAGTCCAATAACAACAAGAGGGTTCATGATATTAATTGTTTCAAGTCCAACTGCACTTGAGTATGCAGAGAACATTGCAAGGGCCGTAAGGGCGGCTGATCCAATTGCGAATCCCTTCCCAACAGCTGCGGTTGTGTTTCCGATTGAATCAAGACCATCAGTAATTTTTCTAACTTCTGGTCCAAGTTCACTCATTTCAGCAATCCCACCAGCGTTATCAGAAATCGGTCCGTAAGCATCAACTGTCATTGTAATCCCTGTTGTTGCTAACATACCAACAGCAGCAATACCGATCCCGTAAAGACCTGAGAATTCATTTGCGTAATAAATAGCAGCACCAATGATAATGATTGGAACAATACAAGAGTACATACCAACGGCGATACCAGCGATGATATTTGTAGCCGGTCCTGTTTTCCCAGCATTCGCTACTTTTAGAACAGGTTTAAAATCACCAGAAGTATAGTATTCAGTCGCAAAACCAATTCCTAATCCAGCAAGCGATCCGATGACCATCGCGTAAAAAGGTCCCATCGCTGTAGGGAATTGAGTGAAGGCCATTGAATCTACGACAAACCATGAACCAGCAAAAAGACCAACGATTCCAACAATAGGAGTTATTCTTAAGGCCATCGCAGGATCAGAGTTTTTAAGAACATTCATGGCAAGAATTGCTAGAACTGAAGCAAGTAATCCGATTGAAGCAACAATTAATGGAAGAGCTACAGCACCTTCAGCAAAATCCATCGTTGAGCCAATGAACATTGTTGCAATAATTGAACCGGCATAAGATTCAAAAATATCGGCTCCCATACCTGCTGTATCACCTACGTTGTCTCCAACGTTATCTGCAATAGTAGCTGGGTTTCTTGGATCATCTTCAGGAATTCCCGCTTCAACTTTACCAACAAGGTCAGCACCTACGTCAGCTGCTTTAGTATAGATCCCACCACCAACACGAGCGAAAAGTGCAATTGAAGAAGCTCCCATTGCAAATCCGTTTAGTGCCGTAATGAATTCAAGTCCGAGCATGTTGTAGGCAACAGCAACTCCAAGAAGTCCAAGAGAAGCTACCGTCATTCCCATAACTGAACCACCAGAGAAAGCGACGTAAAGAGCTCGCCCTTGACCGTGTTCAGCAGCTGCTTGAGCTGTTCTAACATTTGATTTTGTTGCAGCTTTCATTCCCATGAAACCACAAAGCATCGAAGCAAAAGCTCCAATGATGTAGCAAATAGCTGTGTGAGTTGAAAGTCCGTAACTGATAAGTCCAGCAACAATAACTAAAAAGACCAATAAGAAAGTATACTCTTTCTTAAGGAAGGTCATTGATCCCGATTCGATCATGCCTGCAATTTCAGTCATTCTAGCATTTCCCGCAGGTTGTCTTTTGACCCAAACATACGTTGTTAGAGCAAAAAAGAACCCTA
>JAUHYH010000190.1 GCA_030426585.1 Bacteriovoracia bacterium | reverse complement strand
TTGGCGGCTGGTATGGTGCCATCATGTTAGCAATTATTGGTCTTCCCAGCTTCACATTCTTTTCCTGGATTTTTCAAGCAGCCGAGCATGACCCAGAATTTGAAAAGTATGCTGAAGGTTTTCTTAAGTCTGTGTACAACTCATTTTTAGGTCAACTCTCTGAAAACCCTGAAAATAGAGATATTCTAAACTCTGTTTACGAGTCAGGAAAAAATTATTATAGCCACAGAGAGACACCTGATTGGGAAAATAGAATCCAACAAGATATAGAAAATATCTCTTCAAAAAATAATGCTGCATAAAAAAAGGGCCCCTAGAAAGGAGCCCCGTATCGACTGGTCTATATGGAGGGATGAACCCACCAATATGATTTGTTAAGTTAATATAATTCTAGAACAAAATATCATCTTTAAAAATAATGAAATTTTAAGGTACTTCATTGATTTTACCAATAACCCTAAATAGCTTTGTCACTCGTAGAGCGACGGTTGTGTTCAGGGTAAAGAACCTTAGTAACTACATTTCTCTCTTTCGCATCTATTGCCCAATTAGCGACTTCATCGCGAATGACTTTATCCACAAACTGAGCTCCTGAAAAATCCAAAATAATTTCTTTATTCTCAACCTCATCAGCTGAATGTAAAGACTTACTAATTCGTGGGATATGAAGAAATGTTGCCTTTCCCGTCAGAGTAAACTTTAACTGCCCGTCGTTTTCCTCTTTTTCAACATGAAGCTTCATCGTATCAATCATTAACATGATTAATGAGGCTCCAAATCCAACCATAACTCCTGTTAGAAGGTCAGTTACCGTTATAAGGGCTAAAGTTAGAATGAAAACCATTCCGTCTTTTTTATCTGTTGCAAAGATTTCAGGAATCGACTTAAGATCAAGTAATTTTATTCCCGTAAAAATAAGAATCCCCGCAAGTGCTGCAATCGGGATGAGACTTAGGATTTTAGGAAAGAAAAAGACAAGAACAAGAAGCCACACCCCATGCATAATAGCTGCCATACGAGTCTTTCCACCTGACTCGATGTTTGCGCTACTTCTTACAATAACTCCAGTAATCGGTAGGGCCCCCACCATTCCTGCAATAAAGTTACCTACCCCTTGAGCAAAAATCTCTTGATCATAATCAGACTTCTCTCTTGTTATACGATCAACCGCCGTCACACAAAGCAGACTTTCTGCACTCGCCACAAAAGCAATCGCAATAGAAGAGAGAACTAGCCCAGGGCTAAAGTGAGAGAAACTTTCAAAACTAATGAAACGAATTTCTTCAATTAAATTATGGGGAATCCCTACAACTGCAATATCAAGGGCCAGAACAATATCAAGAACAGCTGCAACTACAATTGCAAATAATGGTCCAGGCACTCGCTTGTTAAGTTTTGGAAAGAGCTTCTGCCAACCAATGATTAGGGCCACTGTTAACAGTGCCATACCAAAGGAAACTTGAGCCTTATCGGAACTTATTAGGCCATCAAAAAAGACTTCCGGTAATGAAAGAATATTCTTTAATCCGTTACCGCCTGGTTTATGTAAAAGAGAGATATGGACTTGGCTTATTAAAATTAAAAGACCGATCCCAGCAAGCATCCCTTTAATCAACGCCGGCGAAATAGCACGGAAGTAAGGAGCGAGACGAAAACGCCACATCGAAATTTGGACTACCCCAACAATGATCCCCAAAGGAACCAAGGCTGGCATTCCATACTGCTCAATATATTGAAAGACCATAACTGCAAGCCCAGCTGCAGGACCACTTACCTGTAAGGGTGATCCCGCAAAGACGCCAACAACTAATCCCCCGATAATCCCAGAAAGAAGCCCCATCATCGGGTCAACTCCTGAAGCAATGGCAATCCCCATACAGAGCGGAAGAGCAACAAGAAAAACAACAAGTGACGAAAGGAAGTCACTTGCAAAAGTGTTCTTAAGATAATTTTTCACAGTCGATACCTTTAGAAGTTACAAAACTTCTTTAATATTTTTTTGGGAGACCAGTTTCCCATTAACAAAGTCGTAGACCCATCCGTAGATATTAAGTTCACCTGATTCGACCTTTGCCTTTACAAAGTCATAACCCATCAGATGTCTCATTTGTGTTTCCACATTATGTTCAATTAGATTTGGTAAATCTTTTGAGTCAACCACTGACTTATCCAAGTCATGCGAGCACTTTTCAAGATGAGAATGAACACACTTTAGACCTGTTAGCTTATCGAGGTTCAAGATCCCATCCATGGCCCCACATTTAACGTGACCACAAATAACAATTTCTTTAACGCCAAGAACACTCACCGCATACTCAATCGTTAATGCTTCAGATGTTGAAGTTCCATCATTCTTAGGAACGAGGTTTCCAGCATTTCGGATAACAAAAAGTTCTCCTGCTTTTGTTTGAGTCATTTCAGTAGGCATTACCCGAGAGTCAGAACAAGTTATAAAAAGGATCTCTGGGCTTTGACCATTAGCCAATTCTGCGAAATTTTCTTTCAAATTAGGAAAGTCAGATTTTGAATAGTTTTCAAATCTTTTAAGTGCCAAACTCATAAATATGCTCCCGTGCAAAGATTAAACAGTATATAGGCAGTATCAAGGCAAAAAGCATTTATATCCAGTATAATTTCCCTATTAAGTTCATTGATTAAATCAATATATTGATTATTCCAATAAATGTTACTATAAGCATTGATTGAATTTAAGCTTCAAAGGGACGGTTTTTCATGAAGTGGATTAATTATCATCACCTTATCTATTTTAAGGAAATCGCTCTTAAAGGGACGATTTCAAAGGCATCTGAGACCCTGAAGGTTGGCCAGCCCGCCCTCTCCTCCCAGTTAAAAAACCTAGAGGAATATCTCGGAGTTGAGTTATTTGAGAGGAAAAATAAACGTCTTCATCTAACTGAAGCCGGAAAAGTGACCCTTGAATATGCCACTAAAATCAGTGATCTCGGCCAAGAGCTTATACAAATTATCGACAACAAGAGCTTTTCGGAAAGAATTAACCTCAGTGTTGGGGCCCTTGATAGCGTTTCCAAGCACCTTATTTGTGACATTGTTGATTTTGCCCATAAGAAAACGGGATGTTTCCTCTCAATCCTAGAGGATTCTATCGAAAGTTTGCTTAGCCAACTGGTCTCTCACCAGATTGAAATTATTATTTCTGATCATAAACTGAGTAACCTCGAAAATAAGCAAATCTACTCTAAACGAATCGTTCACCGCCCAGTGGTTGCTTATGCCCCTCCCCAGTTCAAACATCTCAAACGATCTTTCCCTAAGTCACTTAACGGAGCTCCTTGTATTGTTCCAACCAAGCACTCTAAGCTGAGGCATGATGTTGAGCACTACCTGGAAATTATGGGAGTTGAACCAGAGTTTATTGCTGAAACCCAAGACACTGCTCTACAAAAAATTCTCGCTGCCAAAGGTGAAGGAGTTGTCTTCTTACCTGAATTCACAACAAAAGATTTGGTTCAAAATAAAAAGCTTATAAAACTAGGTGTCCTGGACAACGTCTATGTTGAATATTTCCTCATTTATTCAAAAAGAATTTTTGAAAACCCCGCGGTCGATCTTGTAATCAAACAGAATTTTGAAAAGATGCGCCTAGGTTAAACCTTCGTTGAGTCGTAGTCTTCCGGAGGAACTCTCTTGAAGTAAATAGTTGGGAGTAAGCTCGAAGCAAGTGTATAAACAATCAGTGCTGTTAGAATATAAGATTCTAACTGAAATTGTGATTTTAACAAACTCACGATAACTAACCCAAAAATAAGATTAGGAGTCAGCGCCATCGCAATCTTATCCCTATCTTCCCAAAAGTCTTTTACGTAATGCTTAATACTATAACTAACGGAGAATATCCTGATCGGAATGATGACTCCTGCTAGACCTAAGCCAAGTATCAAGCCTTTCACAATAAAAAGTTCGCTGGTCACAATAAGCCCAGATTTAAAAAAGTAAAAAGGAACGAAAATATAAAAAAACATTGAGAGAGATTCAAGAATTCGCTCTGATTCTTTGCTTTCAATGAAATGTTTAAATTGTCCGGCAATAATTCCTGTCATGAATGCCCCCACTAAATAATGAGTTCCCAGTTTATTAGTAAGGACTCCGGCCATGAAGGCAAGGATGACAAGAAAAGAGACCTCACTTTTAGGAGCGAAAGGAGCAATAATATTAAGAAAAAACTTCAATATTAATGGAAGTAAAAAGAACAATCCAATAAACACAACATTGGAGACAAGGAATTCCGTTAAGTTATTAAGTTGTAGGGCCAAGAATAAAACAACAACAGCTGCTATCTCACTTGAAATTGCTTTTAGCTTTATCCAAAAAATCTCCTGATCATCCAGTTCATAATTCTTTAGTGAACTGAGAATAAATCCTGCCGATGGCGTGAATAAAGCAATGGAGATGATAAGACCAATCTGGAAACTTACACCTAACCCTAAGTGGCACAAAAAGGAAATAGCGAGCATTATCAAAAGTGACTTGAAGATATACCTAAGAAGCGGTTTGAAATTACTTTTAAGTTCATCTATTTCAATTTCCATTCCTGCAAAAAGGAACAGAGAAGTTATCCCCAGTCTGGCCAACAAAAGAACAAGTTGATCAGACTCGAACCACCCTAGAAAATTAATACAAAGGCACCCAAGCAAAAGAGCAGTAATACCTGACGG
>JAUHYH010000189.1 GCA_030426585.1 Bacteriovoracia bacterium | reverse complement strand
TCATGACTCCAGCAGATCTCTTAAGAAAACCACTCCCTCAAACTAAGGGGCTTGCGAACCTCGAGATTTCTGAACTGATTTCTCAGTTGAATTTTAAGAGGATGATTGAAGTACTAAAAGAGATGACTGAATATTCCAAGTTTAAATACGCTTTTTTATCAATGATGACTTGTAACTATAGGCAGTTTAAAAACTCACTTGGAAATGTTGACCTTAAAGTTGAGCATTTACCATTTTATAACCTGAGTGATTATAAAGACCCTATTAAAGTAGGCCCAATTTTTGATCGGTATTTAAATGCTTTTAAAGATTATTTCAAAATTAATCATCGAAAGTTTGATACAAATTTTATGTTCCGTTATTTGAAGCGCCAAGATGGGAGTGACCTCTATGAAGAGCTTACCCGTTTCTCAACACCTGGAAATTCAGGAGAAGAGTTTGCGGCGTTGCTTGTTCAGGCTGATCCCGACTTTAAAGATTTTGTCTTAAGTCGTTCTAAAGTCTTTATGTTTAAGGATGCTGGAATTGATCGTGTTCGCGTGAATTGTGAGAGTTTATCAGCTAAAAGTGCTTCAATGTTGTCACTTTGATACCTGAGTTGGATTGTCTTTGATTTTCCTCTTTGTTAGCCTGAAAGGGTCATTGCAACCAAGATGGAGGAGAAGTTAATGAAGAGATTAATGCTATTTTTATTACTAATGAGTTCAGCATTTGCTTTTGGGAAAGCAGAGGTTTTTGAAAAATCAACATTTAATGAATTAGATGAGAAAACCCCAAGAGATGTCTGTCGAAGAATTAATAGTGATTCTCTTCAGCTCGAATGCCTTCAGATTATTCGATACTACTCTTACACCCAGCCCGCACTTGAGTTTTGCGACCAACTTAAAACTGCGACAGCAACAAACTCTTGTATGAGAGATCTTGGTGATAAGGTTATTCAATTTCGGTCAGTTCGAGTTTGTTCTAAAATAACTGAGGACTATCAAGCTCTAAGTTGTGCTCAAGCGGCTGCCAATAAGTCTTATAATGAAGTCTCCACGGGTTTTTGTGATCAGCTCAAAGGTGCTATCGGAACAATTGATTGTATGAGAGTTCTTGCTAACGTGAGATTTATTCAGCCCAATGCCGCGAAGGCTTGTTCCCGAATTACAGCAGATAATTTAGCTGTTCAATGTGTGAGCGTTATTAAAAATCGACGTTATAGTGATTATGAAGTTGAGGACTGTGATCGTATGAGAACAGCTGAAGCAACAATTCAGTGCTTTCGCTATTAATTTAAATTTTTTAATTTAATTTTTTTCAGCCGAGAAGAAATTCTCGGCTTTTTTATTCGTCATCAGAGAGAATAACATCAGAAGCAATTCTCACCCCTGAAGTCACTTCATCGGGCTCAGGAATAAATCCAAATTTCATTGGAACTGTACCCTCAAAGTTTTCTCCGAATGCAACAGTAAGAGTTTCCGGGACAACTTCCATAAGAGTTTTGAGATAGAAATGTTTCCCAAATTCTTGAAGCGGAAGGGGGAGAATAGGTTTCTTTTCCTCTTCTTGTTCTGCGAGATCAGCATCTGTTTCATAATTCTCGTAATCGGCCATTGGCGTAGAAGAAGTATTTTTGACCACAAGAGCGGCTTTGATTTTGCTTTGGGGAAGATCGGAAGTGAGCGCCCAGCTTTGGAAGTTGAAATAATCCAAATAAAAAGTTGAATTTTCATATCTCAATTTTCGCGTATGAAGGAGCCTCGCCATAAATTTTCGAGTTGTTGGATCCTTTGATTTTCTCGCCAATTTCTCTGCTAAAAAGCTGTCTTCAACACGAATAATATAACAACCATGATCCTTGCTTGATTTATAGAGCAAGTACTGAAATGCAATACTATAGAGGGTATAAAGCTTTTGCTGGCACAAATGCAGATGCTTATCATCGCATTCGATTAGGCTTTTGACTGATTCGTATAACTGCTCGCGCGTAAGGTCTTTTCTACTCATTTCTTCAGTTCAAAGGGTTTGGACTTATGGTTTTAATGCATCTAGCTACTATCGTCAACAACGACTTTCATTTTTATAGAGATGTTTAGATTTAGGGTAGTATTTGACGCAGATCTGTTCTATATTATGCCAATATTTTTAACATTATATTAGACGCCTAATTCGGAGCAGAAGAAATGAAAGATCTACCTAAAACGCGGAACATTGGTATCTCCGCTCACATTGACTCAGGAAAGACGACACTTACTGAACGTATCCTCTTTTATTGTGACAAAATTCACAAAATTGAAGACGTAAGAGGTGGTGGTGACGGTGCAACCATGGACCACATGGAACTTGAAAAAGAGAAGGGGATCACGATCACTTCTGCAGCGACAACAGTTCACTGGCGCGGGATCGGAAACGAGGGGATTGAGTACGCTGAAGGTGCTGGAAAAGGAAAAGATATTAAAGTTAATATCATCGATACTCCAGGTCACGTTGACTTCACAGTTGAGGTTGAGCGTTCACTAAGAGTTCTCGATGGTGCGATTCTTGTTCTTTGTTCAGTTGCGGGTGTTCAGTCTCAGTCAATTACAGTTGACCGACAGATGAAAAGATATAACGTTCCAAGATTGGCCTTCCTTAATAAGATGGACCGAATGGGAGCGAATGCTTTTAACGGATCAAAAGCTCTTAGAGAAAAGCTCAATCACAATGCTGTTCTTATGCAACTTCCTATCGGTGCAGAAGATGAATTTAAAGGTGTTGTCGATCTTATTACTTTAAAAGCTTATTATTTCGACGGTGATAACGGTGAAAACGTTAGAATCGAAGAATGCCCTGCCGATCTTCTTGATCAAGCAACTGAACTTCGTGAGCAAATGCTTGATGCCGTTTCTGAATTTGATGATCAAATGATGGAAGACATTCTTGAAGGAAAAGAGATCACAGAAGAAACTATTCACAATGCTGTTAGACAAGGGGTTCAATCACTTAAGTTAACTCCAGTATATATGGGATCAGCGTTCAAGAACAAGGGTGTTCAGCCACTTCTCGATGCTGTTTCAAGATACCTTCCTTCTCCACTTACTTGTGCTAAACCACAAGCGATCAATGATGAGAATGATGAAAGAGTTACTCTTGAGCCAGATTTCTCAAAGCCACTTGTTGCGATGGCCTTCAAAATTACTGATGAGCAATTTGGGCAGCTGACTTATACAAGAATTTACCAAGGTGAATTGAAGAAAGGTGACTTTGTTTGGAATACAAGAACCAAGAAAAAAGTAAGAGTTGGTCGTATCGTTCGAATGAACTCTAACGATAGAGATAATATTGATAGTGCTGGAGCAGGGGATATCATCGCTCTTGTTGGTGTTGATTGTGCTTCCGGGGATACCTTTGTTGGAAACGATGACCTTCTTCACATCTCTTGTGAGGGAATGCACGTTCCGATTCCAGTTATCGAGCTTTCAATTAAGGCCAAAGATAAAGACAACCAAATCAAAATGTCGAAAGGTCTTTCTCGTTTCATGAAAGAAGATCCTACTTTCCACGTTTTCACAGATGAAGAGTCTGGAGAGACTCGTATTGCGGGGATGGGAGAACTTCACCTTGAAATCTACGTTGAAAGACTTCAAAGAGAGTATAAAGCAGCGGTTGAAGTTGGTGCTCCACAGGTTAACTATAGAGAGACAATTAGAACTGAAGCAAACTTTGATTACACTCACAAGAAGCAAACCGGTGGTTCTGGTCAGTTTGGTCAGGTTGTTGGTTCAATTCGTCCACTTACTGAAGAGGAAAAAGATAGAGAAGATCAAAACTTTAAATTTCATAACCAGATTAAAGGGGGATCGATTCCTACTGAATTTATCGGTGCCTGTGAAAAAGGTTTTGAAGACGTTATGGATAAAGGACCTCTTGCAGCGTTCCCACTTATCAACGTTGAAGTTTTCTTAAAAGACGGTAAGTCTCACGATGTCGACTCTTCGGATATGGCGTTTAGAATTGCTTCAAGACAAGCGATGAGACAAGCAATCAATGCGGCGTCTCCAGTGCTTCTTGAGCCATTTATGAAAGTTGAAGTTGAGACTCCAGATGAGTATCAAGGTTTCGTTATCGGAGACCTTTCTTCTAGAAGAGGGATCATCCAAGGTTCTGAAACGAATGATAATAATGATACGATCATCAACGCTCTTGTTCCGCTTTCAGAGATGTTTGGTTACTCAACAGACCTAAGATCGGGGACTGCTGGTAAAGCGGGTTACACGATGGAATTTGCTGAGTACAAAGAATGTCCAAATAACATCCAGTCAGACGTAATCAAAGCGAGACAAGAAAAACTCGCCAGCGATGACTAGAAATGATTAAAATAGAATTATGATTTCTATAGAGAAGGCCTCCTATGCGGAGGCCTTTTTTTTACTTTTTATTTTGATTGTAGTGATTTTTCTTCGCTACTTTATCACCAGTGCTTTGGCCGACTGGCTTGTTACGAAGTTTAATGCCAAAAAAGTCTTCGAATTAGGACGGGATGAACTTCAAGGGAAACGAGAGATCCTTTACTCTTTTTATAGCGCTTTGATTTTCGCGGGAGCCTTTTGGGTCATGCTCCAAGTGTATGAAATTCAAGAAATAGAAGCTCCTTGGTGGTATCATTTATTAGGTAACGCTGGGGCCATGCTCCTTCATGAGACCTATTATTATTTTCTTCATCGGTGGATGCACAT
>JAUHYH010000188.1 GCA_030426585.1 Bacteriovoracia bacterium | reverse complement strand
TCCTGGATCGATATTGCAGCGGCCATGTGTGCGGCCAAACATTGCAATAAACCCGTCGTAACCGTTCACGTTGATGAACTCGATTTTATCTCCCCTATTAAAGTTGGAGAACATGTCCTTATTCACGCTTCCGTTAATTACGTCGGTAAAACAAGCATGGTTGTGGGTGTAAAGGTTCAAAGTGAGAACCCTTATATTAACGAAATTAAAACAACCACTCGTGCTTACCTTACTTTTGTTGCTCTCGATAGTAACGGAAAGCCTATTGAAGTTCCTCGCCTCAAGATTGAAACCGAAGATGAAAAACGACGTTGTGAAAATGCAAAGAAACGAGTCGAATCATCTAAAAAACTTCGGTCGGAGATCAAAAGGAACTAATTAATGAAATTCAAAAAACTATTGGTCCCCCTCATAGCGATTGTCGCTATCGTGATAATAAAAAAGATGGGATGGGATCAATACTTAACACTTGAATACGTTCAAGCCAACCTTGATTCTTTTCGTGAATACTATTCTCAGAACCAAGCTCAAACCGTTGGAATTTTTGCTATCATTTATATTGTATCAACAGCTCTTTCTATACCTGGGGCCACTATTCTCACCCTTACTGCCGGAGCTCTGTTCGGACTTACAATTGGCGTTATTATTGTTAGTTTCGCAAGTACCATCGGGGCGACACTTGCTTTCTTAGCCTCAAGATATGTTTTAAGGGATTCTATCCAAACCAAATACGGCGAAAAACTTAAAAGCATTAATGAAGGTGTAAAAAAGGACGGTGCAAGTTACCTTTTTACTTTAAGACTCCTCCCTATCTTCCCTTTCTTTCTTATTAATTTACTCATGGGTCTTACCCCCATAAGAACTTTGACCTACTTCTTTGTAAGCCAAGTGGGAATGCTTCCCGGAACGGCCGTTTATGTAAATGCTGGTTCCCAACTTTCTCAACTTGAAAGTTTAAAAGGCATCCTCTCTCCTCAACTCCTCGCTTCGTTTGCGTTATTGGGACTCTTCCCTTTGATCGCGAAAAAAATTGTCGCACTTTTTAAAGGAAAAACTCAAAATGAAAACATATAAAAAGCCTAGAAAGTTTGACTACAATATGGTCTCAATTGGGGCCGGAGCAGGTGGCCTCGTCACAAGTTATATCGGGGCGATCGTCAAAGCTAAGGTGGCGCTGGTTGAAAAACACAAAATGGGAGGAGACTGCCTTAACACGGGTTGTGTCCCTTCAAAGGCCCTTCTAAAAACCGCTAAAATTAATCATTATGCGAAAAAAGCAGAACAATTTGGATTCACTAAAATCGATACCAATTATGATTTTTCAAAAGTTATGGATCGGGTTCATGAAGTTATTGCGAAAATAGAACCTCATGATTCTGTAGAACGCTACACCAACTTAGGAGTCGAGTGTATTCAAGGAGAAGCCAAAATTCTCTCTCCTTGGGAAGTTCAAGTGGGAGATCGAATCCTAACCACAAAAAATATCACAATAGCCACAGGGGCACGCCCCTTTGTTCCTCCTATTCCTGGTCTTAACGAAATTCCTTATCTCATTTCAGACACTCTTTGGGATCTTAAGGAGCTTCCTAAAAACTTTCTTGTCATTGGAGGTGGACCTATTGGTCTTGAGATGGCGCAAGCCTTTCAAAGACTAGGGTCACAAGTCACTGTTGTTGAGATGGCGCCAAGGATTATGGCCAAGGAAGATGATGATGTAGCGGAGGAAGTTCATAAACATCTCACACAGGAAGGGATCAATATAAAAGTGGGAACAAAACTAGAGAAGTTTGAAAAACGAGGTGACAAGAATATTGCTCACCTAAGCTCTGGTGAGATTGAGTTTGATAAAGTTCTCCTTGCGATTGGAAGACGACCTAACACATCTGGTTTTGGCCTTGAAGAACTTGGAATTGAACTGAATAAAAATGGAACTATTAAAGTTGATCAATATTTAAGGACGACAAAATATAAAAACATTTTTGCTTGTGGGGATGTCGCTGGCCCCTATCAACTCACCCATATGGCCGCTCACCAAGCTTGGTATTGTGCTGTCAATGGACTCTTCGGGTTGTTCCGGAAATATAAGGTCGACTATTCAGTCGTCCCCTGGGCCACTTACACTGATCCAGAAGTGGCCACTGTTGGTCATACTGAAAACTCAGCCAAAGAGGCTGGTCTCGATTTCGAAGTCACTAAATATGGGCTGGATGATCTCGATCGGGCCATTGCTGATAATGAAGACTATGGATTTGTAAAAATCTTAACTCAAAAAAAACGTATTATTGGAGCAACAATAGTTGGGACTCAAGCCAGTACTATGATTGTTGAATTTGTTTTAGCAATGAAAACGAAAACCAAAATAAACAAAATTCTCGGAACGATTCACACTTACCCCTCAATGGGAGAAGGTAATAAATATGTTGCTGGGGAGTATAGTAAGAAACATAAACCTGAAAACGTTCTTAAATGGGTCGAAAAGTTTCACAAATGGAGTAGAAGTTAATGAAACCTATATTAATCTTTTTATTTACAACACAGCTTATGGCCTTTGATCATACACACGCAAAGTTTGACCAAGTTTTAAAAACTCATGTTAAGCCTGGACCTATTAGTACACTTTTTGAATACAAAAAATTAAAGGCTAATAACCCAAACTTTAACGTCTATCTTTCTGAGCTTGAGGCCGTTTCCCAAGAAGAATTTGATAAATTTTCCAACGATCAGAAGCTCAGCTTTTGGATAAACGCCTACAACGCCTACACTATCAAACTGATTCTTGATCATTATCCGGTTAAAAGTATTAAAGAGATAAAACCCAGTGGCTTTTTCTCTGCCTTTTCGAGTCCTTGGAAAATCAAATTTATAAAACTACTTGGTAAAGAACTCACCTTAGATAATATCGAGCACGATATTATTAGAAAAAACTTTGATGAACCTCGAATTCACTTTGCAGTTAATTGTGCTTCTATGGGTTGCCCTAGTTTAAGAAATGAAGCCTTCATCGCTAACAAACTTGAATCTCAACTCCAAGATGGGGCCCTTAAATTTATTACCAACAAAAAGAAAAACCGAATCGATCACGATGAGAAGAAGCTTTATCTTTCACAAATATTTAAATGGTATGGGGATGACTTCAAGAAAAAACATGGCTCTTTTCTCAAGTACTTTGCCAAGACCCACCCTACAACTGCAAATCTAGAGGGTTATGAAATAGAATGGAATGATTACGGTTGGGATCTGAACGAATAAGAGGTAGTTTGTTCCCCCTTAAATTCTGTCATAACACACTGAAATGACTTAGACGAAAAGCCTTGTATGAGATTAATGCTCTTAACTTTAATGCTTTTTTCAAGCAAATCATTTGCAGTAAAGGATTGCGGAACCTTTACCCGTGGAATTTTTGAATCTTTTAACCCTGAAATTAAACTCGGCGGGAAGTATTACCCAAACAAGTCACTTCCATGGTTGATTAAACACACGGGTCACAACCCCAATAAACTCACGTCCATGGATATCATTAGTCATAATAAGTTCACATTGGCCGTTCCCTTAAATCTTTTGGGAGAAACGACCTCTACCTTTGATGATTACTTCCTTAGACTTCAATACCGTTATGGGAATGTTCCTTCTCCTGAGGGTGTCGTTAATAGCAATAATATTGCCTTTCTAGAATCCATTGAAATTGTCGATTATTTTGGAAACTACGCCATGAAGAATCATCGAGATGAGCTCAATGATGTTTTTGAAAAGATCAAGGCCATGGCGAGAACTCAAGTTCGAAAAAAGTCTCCGATTACTATCAACATGAAGATCACAGATGCTATTGAAGTTCCTATTATTCCTTACTTTAGACAATCGACTGTCGATGATTATATCTCTTTCATGGATTACTTCTTTTTTACCTCTCAATTTGATCTTCTCAGAGGTTTTAAAAATAAATTCAGAAGTTTTCAAAATAAAACGATTCGACGAATAAAAAGACAGGAACCTTTAAATAAATTTACACGGGCTGATCAATCAACTCTGACACAAATTGAAACTTACCGGCAATATGAAAATCGCTTAAGACAACTAAAGCTTGAAAAGTTCACTGGAATTTTCCTTGATAGAGGTGTTTATACGACGATCGGTGCAATCATTGCCGTTGGGGCGGGAATTTTTATCAAATTTGATTCCAATAAAATCAAACTCACCCTTCCCGACATTTCGGTTGAGAAACTTTCTGAACAAGAGAAACAAGAACAGATTGAAGACGCTCTTAAAAAAGTCGACATTAATAAACTCTTTAAGAAAATGCTTAAAGAAGATCCTGAGTTTTTAAAGTCAGTTGAAGAAGCTCAAATTTCTCATGATACAGTTTTCGAAATAGAGGTCGAAGTCGACTCAGCTGACTCTTCGAGCAACAACAACATTATTAAGGTTGAATTTGAAGGCAAGGGCCAAGCTGGTGATACCATCCGGTTTGAAGAAGCTGCTGAAATTATCCCGTAAGATAAAAATCACCCTCTCCTCACCCTTCATTGCCAAAAAAAAGACTCACATATCTCTTCTCAAAATCCCTTTTCCAAGGCTTTTAACTCACTGAAATCACGAGAGTTTCTCCTCAAATTTTTAAACGCTCCAAAGAGTTTTCAGGGTTCTGCTTTACACTGAATCCAAGGAACAGCTCAGAGAAATTGGGACGAGTATGACACAGAAAA
>JAUHYH010000015.1 GCA_030426585.1 Bacteriovoracia bacterium | reverse complement strand
TCTTGCTGCCTACTTTTTCTCAAATGACTACAGCCAAGTTTGGCGAGTCGCAGAACAGTTGGAATACGGTATTGTTGGTATCAACGAAGGGCTTCCGTCTAGCGTGGAAATTCCCTTTGGTGGTGTTAAAGAAAGCGGTTATGGGCGAGAGCTCTCAAGTTTTGGGATTCATGAATTTTTGAATATTAAAACGATTTGTGTGGATTAAAGAAAAGCCACTAGGTTCTTTAGTTAGAACCCAGTGGCGAAAATCTATTTTCTTTTATTTTTGAATAGTTTATCGAGTTTTATTTCACCTCTAAGACCCCAGGCACTTTGGTCTCCAACAGTGAAGTTCGTCGGAGAAATTTGTATCGCCGAGTTTTCAGTATTTCTATTAAGAACCTTCTTCGCCATAAACTTCCCTGTGAAGTGTCCAATGGCTGCTCCCATCACAACATCTGACGCCCAGTGAGCTTTATCATGAACTCTCGAAAGACCAGTAAGAGTTGCGGCCGTATAGGCAAGGATTTTTACGAGTAGGTTATCACTATACACTGTACTTACAGCTGAAGCTGCTGCGAAAGCTGAAGTGGTATGACCTGAAGGGAAAGACTCATTATCAGCACCACAGAAACAGAAAGCATTAAAGTCCCCTGGACCTTTGCCTGTATAAGGTCGCGATCTTCCGAAAATATTTTTTAAACCTCTAACAGCAAGACCACTCACAAGCATAGATGAGAAGGCCGTTAAGGCTGCTTGTTTTAGTTTTTTGTTATTAAGGATCGCCCCTGTTAAATATGTGGCAGAAAGCCCGTAAACCAGACCGTCACTTCCGCCTTTTTCAGCTGCATGAGAAATATCTTTTGTTAACTCTGATTTGTTTTTTTGAACGAAGTCCATAATCCATTGATCTCCTGCCATTATGGCAGCAGTAACAGCGATCACACCAGAAGCAACAAACCACTCTTTCTTCTTCCATCCAAGTGGACTTTTGACATAATCAAGAGCATCCTTTGGTAGATTCTTAACGATATCCCACTCAGTGCTAACATCAACACCGAGAAGCTCCTTGTTTTCTTCTTTTGCTTGAAGGACATCAGGAGTTTCAAAAGCCCTTGCCATTTCATTAAGGCCTTCAAGGTTGGCTTCAAACTCAGGAGAGTCAATTTTGACTCCTTTTTCAATGGTTTCAACCTTCTGTTCTTGAGCAAAAGCCTGAGTCGATGTGAGAATTAAAATTAAGATCAAGGCCTTCATTGTTTCTCCTTTTTACAACAGGTGTCCAAACTTTAGACAGCTAGGCACCCATAGTTTCCGTTTAGATATTTGTAGGGTAAAAAGTGCAAGAGTAATGCCAAAGGGAAGAAGTCTTGATAGGTTAAAAAAAACTCAAAACAAGGTTTAAGAGACTTATGAAAGCTTTATTGGTTTCTCTCACTTTTATCTCACTCAATATCTATGCTGGTTGTGCCACCAACCCCCGAAATGGAATCATCTATTGTGGTCCAGGAGATTGTAGCGTGAACACTAATACCGACGCTGTTTATTGCTCTAAGTATAAAGGTGGCGGGGCCGCAACTCACGGTAATGGAAATGTTTATTGTGGGACAGGAAATAATGAGACTTCGGCAACGGTAAGTCCCGGGCATTGTATCCCAGGGAAGTAATCGGCTTCTTAGAATCAGAATGAAAAAAATTCTTTTATCTTTTCTCTTTCTGCTTTCTATTTTAATAGTTGCTGTCCTATTTATTCCTTTTAGTGTCTTTAAAGAAGATGCTCTTCATAAATTAAACCAACAATCGAATTATCAGTTTTCGGTTAAAGAACTGAATTACCAGCTCATCAACCCAGGGAGCTTGGAGCTTTTGGGGCTCGTTATGACTGATGAAAAAGGAGAGCTTCTTAAGGCCAAGAAAGTAGAAGTTGAACTCGATTTATTTGAATTATTTCAAAAAGTGATCAATATCGAGAAGGCCTTAATCTATGGACTTGAATTTAAGTTAGATAAAAAGAGATTTGAAAAGAGGGGGGAAGAGAAGCCTGTTGAGTCAAAATCCGAAGAAATTCCTGTTCAAAAAATCCAATTTCAAAAAGTTGGAATTTTAAACTCGAACTTAGAGTTTGATGGGGTGATTTTGAAAGATCTTTCCTTGCTGTTTACTGATGGGAACCTTACAAATTTAAAACAGATTCCAGAAAGTTTAAAAACCAAATTACAAATCAATGCTGAATCAATACAAAAAGGTGAATATAAGGTTGAGCAATTTGAAATGAAGGGAACTCTTGCTCATAACACCCTCAAGATATTTCCAGAAGGACTTTTCCTTGGTGAAAAGTTTGAAGCAGAGTTGAGTCAGAATTTAAATTTCAAAGAGGAAGAATTAAAAAACTCCTTAAAATTTAAGCTTGAAAAATTTGATCTTCAAAATCTTTCGAAGCTAGAAGCAGTAAAAAAATATCCAGTGACGGGGGCCTTGGAAATGAATGTAGAGGCTCAATACAATATGACTGGTCAATACGTCGGAGATATCTCGGTACAGAGTCAGGGGATTCAAATTGAAAATATAGATCTGGATGAATTGATTAATACTTTTAAAAACTCTCAAAAAGTAACTTTAGGTGATGCGGTTGGCTTTTATGCCTTAGGTCCCATTGGGCTTCTTTATAGCCAAGGTGTGAACGTGGGGAAATCTATTCCTGGAGCTATGGGAGGAAAGAGTTCAATCAAACAATTAAATATTGATGTAAAACTCAATAATCAAAAGCTTTCGTTAGAAGATGTCGCTGTTAGAACCAAGGAGAACTTGATTGCCGCAAGAGGTGATATCAATCTTAAAAATAAAAAATTTAAAAACTTAAAAATTGGTTTTCTGAATAAAAAATACTGTCCCGAATTGATTCAAAAAGTTGAGGGGACTCTTGATAAGCCTGAGTTTGATTTAGGGAAGTCTGTTCTCAAAACATTAGCAGCTCCAGTTACAAGTCTTCTGAATTCTTCAAAAGAGCTTGTGACAGGCTGTAAAAGGTTCTACTCCGGAAAAGTTCAGTACTAGAGCGGAGCTGCGCCGCACAAAGCCTGAAATCTTTACACCCTTACCCCCTGTTATTCCTTCAATAGGGTTGCACCTTTTTCTGAGAGTGCTATAACGCTCCTGTTCAACAAGGAAGAGAACTAAGTTTAATAACTAAAAAGGGGTTCACATGAAAGCCTTATTTGTAGCACTACTCTTAACTTCAGCAGCTTCAGCGTCTGCCAGTTGTGATGTTCTATCTTATGATAGAAATCTTCCCACTGAGATGGCCGAAGTCTTGAATGAGAAGGGTTATCAAGTGTCGTATTTTGATCTAGAAAATCTTTATGACACAACTGTCGACGCTAGCTATTCACTAAAGTACCAAGAAATTATTCGTGGTGCCTTTGGTGAGCCGATTTACAAGATTAAGTTCAAAGGTAATGGGATAAAAATCAAGGCCAAGGGACTTAATATCTCAGAAGTTGTTAAGCTCTTTAGAGCTCAACTCAACACTTGTTCTTAATTTTCACTTTACGATGATTTTTAAACACTCTACCCTTATATTAAGGGTATGAGTGTTTTTAAATTAATCCTATTGATTCTGATGGTTTCTTGCTCGTCTGTTTATCAGTCGGGAAAAGCGACGTGGTACAAAAAGGACCAGCATGGCGAGAAAACGGCCAGTGGGCAGGTTTATAATCGCTATCTCATGACAGCCGCTCACAAAGAGCTTCCTTTTGGGACTCGAGTGCAGGTGATCAACGAAGATAATGGCAAAGATGTGGTGGTGCGAATCAATGATCGCATTAATGATGATAAAAGAGTCATCGATCTTTCGACCAAGGCCGCGAGAAAGCTAGGGCTTAAAAATACAGAAGAGGCTGAGGTTTCTCTACGTATTGTTAAATAAGTGATATAATAGAGTGATGAAAGCGCTACTGGTTTTCCTGATATCATTTAATCTCTGGTCTGATGATCTCAAAAAGTTTCAAAAAATTTTTCAATCAGCGAATAAAATCGAGAAAATAGAAATTCCTGATCCTATTTCTGAAAAACCAACCAATACAGAGCTCATTCTAATCAAGGAAAACAAAAAAAATCTTGGTTATGCTCGAGAAATTAAAACGGATACCGGTTGCAATTCGGGGTGTTTGCCCGTCATTTTTACGCTTTATTATGATTCAAAGAAAAACTTTATTGATCTCACTTCAAAGCCGGGTCTTACGAAGAAAAATCATGCGCGATTTACTTCTCAGGACTATCTGACCTTAAAGGGAATTCTCTTTAGGAATCCCGAAAACTTCTCTAAAATCACTCACCCTTATGAAATGGTCGATATGGTTTCTGGAGCAACGAAAAAAGAATATGTTCCCGATGTCGTTGAAAAAGCTGCATATACGAGTCTTCGAGTGAATACTTATAATCAACAAACTTTGAAGTTTCTTTCCTCTTTCAAGCCGTAAGGTGGGAGTCAGAGATATTAACAAGTTGAAATTCTAACTTCGCAACCGTTTTATCCTCTTGAAAAACTCTTGATTGAAACTCGAACAGGTTATCGACTTGGTTCATAAGTTTTGTCTTGATGATGATTTCTTTTTCTGGTTTTGTGATTCCCAGATAACGTGCGTTTGAAACCTTTCTTAAAACTCCTAGAGCATGGCCTTTTGTTTTTTCTGAGTCATAATCATCTACAGGCGCGTAATACTCTGAAATCAAAAGACCTGCTGATTGCGTACACATTTCTTGAATCATTGCCCCAGGAACAACAGGGGCATTAGGGAAATGACCCTGAATGAAGCCTTCTGAAAGCTTACAAATCTTAGAGGTCGTTAATGAGTTCTTGGTATGTTCAATTACTTGATCGATCATTAAGTAGGGAGGCCGGTGGTGAAGGCGTTTTGTTATTTTCATAGCTCTAATTTACGTATTTTTAGAGTTTTCAACAGCAAGACATGGCCTAGACAGCGACTCTATCTTGATTCTGCATCAATTTGGCATCAGTGAATTTAACCCAGGAAGATCTATAATACTGTAATGAAATTCCAATTTAGTAATGATCAGAAAGGACTCATCATTGGGGGGTCTAGTGAAATCGCTCAAGCGGTTGGGCATGGATTAAATCAGCTTTTTCCAGAACTTGAGCTTCACTCTGTTTCAAGGAATAAAGATAAAAATGTAAAGTTTAAGGCGAAGAAGTATTACTTTGATTATTTCTCTGAAATAGAGTGGGATAATTATTCAAGCTTAATTGGGAACTCTAAGTTTGACTTTGTTTTGAGTTTTGTAGGCGCTTTAAATACAGAAGGGCAATCACCTGAAAAAAATCTGAGATCGTTAGAATTTGAAAATCTGGTTAAAACTTTAGAGATAAATTTAAAACCTATGTTCTTAGGAATGAAGTCACTTGAAAGAAAGTTGAATAGACAAGAGTTAACATTGGTTTCAGCGATATCAGCAAAAGTGGGTTCAATTACTGATAATCAGCTGGGAGGTTGGTACTCTTATCGAATTTCAAAAGCTGCTCTAAATATGTTTTTAAAGACACTTTCCTCTGAATTTAAGTTTAAAAATCCCAAATGTATTATCAACGCCATTCACCCTGGAACGACTAAAACTGTTTTTACTCGAGATTATTTAAAGACAATAAAACATACAGTTCATGAACCTGAAGAAACGGCTAAAAATCTTATTGAAGTATGGCAATCATTGGAAGTTGAAAACTCAGGGGAGTTTAGAAACTGGGACGGGACAATCCTACCATGGTAGAGTTAGCTTTTATTTTAAATGTGATGAGTGGTTACTCCATGCTTGGAGTGATTTTCCTTGTTCACTTAGTTCACTATCCAAGCTTCCTCTATGTTTATAAAGATCAATTTCAAAGATTTCATAATTTTCATTCCGTCGAAATTACAAAAGTCGTTTTGCCCTTAATGGCAATAGAATTAATTACCTCGCTTTATTTCTCAATATTTCAGTGGAACTATCTTTGGAGTTTGAACTTGCTCATTGTTCTAGGCACATGGGCGGTTACATTTTTTTGGAGTGTGCGAGAGCATCTCAAACTTGAAAAGAGTTTTGATGAGTTTTCTTTCGATTCTTTGATGCGATCGAACCTCGTGCGAACATTTTTATGGTTTTTACGAAGTGTTTTATTAAGCTATCTTTTATGGGAGAGAATTTAATGAAAACTTCTCTTACTTTAAAGCTGGCAGGTGCTTATAATATTTTGTGGGGAATTCTTGTAATTCTTTTCCCTCTCAGCTTTTTTGATTTTTTTGAAATGGACCTTCCTCGATATCCTCAAATCTGGCAATGTGTAGGGATGATTGTTGGTGTTTACGGAATAGGGTATTGGATAGCAGCAAAAGATCCTAACAGGCATTGGCCCATTGTTTTTGTAGGATTTTTGGGCAAAATCTTGGGACCGATTGGTTTTCTTGAAAATCTAATTAATGGAACCTTTCCTTTAAGCTTCGGAGTCAATATCATCTTTAATGATATTATATGGTGGATTCCCTTTGGAGTTCTTTTAAAACAAGCTTACGATGCTGAAAAGAATCAATAAAATTAAAACAAATTTTTGGGAGCGAAATCTTTCTTTAGTGAAGATTTCTTATCAGGTCGTTATTTCAAAGATTTTTGAAATGATTTCTAAAAATCCTAATAATTTAGAAAGACTGGAAGTCATTCTAAATGAGTTCTCTGAATTAAAGGGGAGCTTCATGAAAGCAGGGCAACTCCTCACGGTTTATGGTCAATCCTATCTCCCACCAGAGGGATTAAAAATCTTAGAAAAACTTCAAGAATCCACAAGTTATGTTGCTGTTTCCGAAATTGAAAAGATTATAAAGGAAAGTGGATCAAAAGTTTTAGAAGATTATAATCTTGATGAAGCACCTTTTGCCTCAGCTTCAATTGGGCAGGTTCATTTGGCCAAAGGGGAAGGTTTTCCACTCGTTGTTAAGGTTCAGTATCCTGGAATCGAAAAATCGATCGCCATTGATTTAATTGTTTTAAAATCATTTTTAAAGTTTTTCAAAATACTTCCTAAAAGGTTGGAGCTAGACGGTATATTTGAAATGATAAAGGAGATGCTTTATCAGGAGCTTGATTATGACCTTGAAAAGAAGTCCCAAACTTTTTTCAAGGAGAAGTTAGGTGATAATTATCTCGTACCAGAAGTTGTTGATGCTTTCTCAAATAAGAGGGTTTTAGTAACGAAGTACCTTCCTGGAGTCAGAATACAAGATGCTTCACAGTTTTCTCAAGACGAGAGAAATCAACTCGGCACAGACTTTATTAATCTAGCCTTAACGGAGATCTTTTTTCTTAAGAAAATTCAGTCTGATCCTAATCCTGCAAACTTCAAAATAGACCCAGAGACAAAAAAATGGATTCTCTACGATTTTGGAGCCTGTCAGAATATCCCCGATCAAAAGGTAGAAGATTATAAAGTTATGCTCCAAGGTCTCCTTGAGTCTAATGAAGAGAAAATTTTAAATGCCTTTTGTCGATTAGGGGCGATGAAGCCGGATGATCCGAAGGAGTATCGGGAGGCAATTCTAGAATACACAGAAGTCCTGATGCAGGTCTTTGAAACTGACTGTTTTGACTGGGGAAATAACAACCTTGAAGCCGAACTTATAGAAAAAGGAAAGAAGTTACTCTTTCTTTACCCTCATAAAACTCCACCCTATGAAACAGTATTCATCGATCGAAAGCTTTCGGGAGTTTTCTTTATTTTGAGAATGTTAAAATCAAAAAATTCGGTACGAGAAATCGTAGAGAAGTACGTTTCCTAATAACTTTTAATTGTCTAAAGCATGTTCACTGTAAAATTGGTGGCTGTCTAAGTCTCGTTTAGAGCTGAGAAATATAAGAAGTGTTATAGAGTTTCTATAATAGAAAAAAGGAGTTCTTAATGACTTTAGAAAGTATTGTTAGTGCATTGAAAATTATTGTTCTTGCTTCCGTTTTATTTGTCTGGGTTGTTAGGTATCAAAACATTGTGAATGAATTTAAGAAATACAGTTTACCATCATGGCTAAGAGATCTTGTAGGAATTTTGAAAATCTCATTTGTCTTTATGATGTTCAATACTGATCCGAATGTTGTTCAGATAGGAGCGGCTGGGATCTTTATCCTTATGATTGCTGCATTTATTACACATTTAAAGGTAAAGAATCCGACAATTAAAATGCTTCCGTCTGTTACATTAATGGGATTTAGCTTCGCTGTTTTAGTAACCGCTGGTTAAGGTAGTGGATCTTTTTACTCGGGATATTTTGCCAGAGAATTAAGTTAAGATTAAGCTAAGAATATGCAAATTAACTTACTTCAGCAGGAAATGTATATTGAGTTCTTTGGACTCATCAATTTCTATGTTGCCCTTGGGCTTAAGATTTTAATCGCAATTTTCTTGGGACTTATTATTGGGATTGATCGAGAAAAGAAATTTAAATCTGCTGGGGTCAAAACCCAAATCATGATTTGTGTGGGCGCGACGATTTATACATCGATAAGCTTTATCACAATGAATCTCTATAGAATTGGAGATAATGTTGATCCTAACCGCCTGACAGCTCAAATTGTTAGTGGGATCGGTTTTCTTGGGGCTGGGGCGATTATTCAAAATAGGGGAAGTGTTCTGGGTCTTACCACCGCAGCGACTATTTGGGTTGTTGCGGCGATTGGAATCGCAGTCGGTTCTGGCTATATTTTTTCGGCAACCTTTTTTACTTTAACTATCATTCTTATTCTCAATCTGATTGAGCCAATTATTAGAATTTTTGCTCGGGAGCACCTTTATCAACTTGAGATTCAAGCCAAGTCTAAAGCTGTTAAGGATATCAATAGAATTCTCTCTGATATGGAAGTTGATATTCTAGAGACAGAAGTTTTTGGAAGCAATGATGAAACGGATCGTTGTCATTATCACTTGGCGATTAAATCAAGTAATCGACGTTTGAGGAAGCTTGTACAATTCATTAGGGCCCATTCTAAAGTTGAAACTTTCACCCATAGAGTGATAAAAAAATAGTATGTTTGATTCAAAGAATGTTCTAGGCAAGAAACTCGTTGCCTGTAGTCATGACCCTAAAACAGGGTTCTTTCGAGATGGGTGTTGTAACACTTCTCACGAAGATCAAGGCATGCACACGGTGTGCGTTGAACTCACCGATGATTTCCTTGAGTTTTCTAAGGCGAAAGGAAACGACTTGAGTACTCCTAACCCTCAATATGGTTTTCCTGGACTGAAAGCAGGGGATAAATGGTGTCTTTGCGCTCCTCGGTGGGTTGAAGCTTATAAGCAAGGAAAAGCTCCTAAGGTGGTCCTTGAGGCCACTCACGAGGAGACATTAGCAATTGTTCCTTTCGAAATCCTTCAAGAATACTCGGTTTAACACCTCACTTGGCTAAGTTTTTAATTCATCTTAAAATGGACAACTCAGGGGACATTTTTGGGAAATGAAATCTTTGTATTCGGTTTAGGGCATCTGGGCAGTTTTCTTTTAAAAGAAAACCAAAACTACGCCATGTATACAATTCTTGGAACAAAAACGAAGAGTGATGAGCATGCGATTCCTTATCGCTTAGGTGAATCATTACCTCCAGGAATAAAAGCGAAGTACAAGGCGGTCGTTTTCTCTTTTCCTCCCAAAGATGGCTATGAAAACTTTCTCATTGAATGTGACAAGTTTTTTGATATTGAAACTCCTTGGATCTTCATTAGTTCAACTTCGGCGGAAGATTATAATTTTTTTCTCGCTAGCCTTGAAAAGAAACTTAAGAAGTTTGGAAGAAAGCTGGCGATTGTGCGCCCAGGGGGGCTGGTTGATGAAATCCGTCATCCCAAAGGTTTTTTTAAAAATAAAGATGAGCTTACTGGTTGCGAGACTCCAATCAACCTTGTTCATACACGTGATGTCGCGAGAGCAATTCTTCACATCATTGATAAAGGTCTTTACGGAGAGTCTTATAATTTAGTATCAGATGACCATCCGACCAAAAAAGAGTTTTACGGTATTTGGTTGGGGGAAAATTTTAGAATGAATCCTGAAGGGAGTAACCCTGAAAGGATCATTGATAATAGCAAAATAAAATCAACGGGGTTTCAGTTTAAATACCCTCAAATAGAAGCCTTCTTCAGGAGTTAGTATGGCCAAGTGTAAATATTGTCAAAAAGAGATTATGTGGACCAAAGAGGGAAGAAAGAATGTCCCTGTTGAGATGGATGGTGGGACTCATCGTTGTGACGAAATGATGAACACGATGAAGTCGGCTAAAACGATGACTCGTGAAGAAATTCCTGATGATATTATCAAGCAATATGAAGAAAATATGCGTAAACAAAGGGAAAAGAAATAGAACTCTCAAACTTTTCTGTTTCTGATTTTTTTCAAAACCATTGGCAGAAAAAACCTCTTGTTATTAAGCAAGCTTTGCCTAACTTTGAAGTTCCCATTTCCCCGGATGAACTTGCGGGTCTTTCTTGCGAAGAAGAAGTTTATTCTCGAATTTATTTTTCGAACGAAAAAATCACGGTAAAAGAAGGGCCTTTTTCTGAATCGATTTTTAGCGAACTCCCTGAAAAAAACTGGACCCTCCTTGTTCAAGAAGTTGATCACTGGTCTCCTCAAGTGGCTCAGTTCAGAGAGTATTTTAAGTTTCTGCCAAGTTGGCGGATGGATGATGTCACCATCAGTTATGCCACTGATGGGGGAACGGTAGGAGCTCATTTAGACCTTTATGATGTCTTCATTACACAAGTTGAAGGGAAGAGAATTTGGAAACTTGAAAACAAGGCCAGAAGCCGAGAAGAGTCGACGGGAGACAATCTCGAAGATAATCCTGATGTAAAACTTTTAAATAATTTTAAGGCCGAGCAAGAATATATCCTTGAACCCGGTGACATCCTTTATATTCCCCCTGGCTACGCTCATTATGGAGTTTCCATCGGAGAATCTTTAAGTTTTTCTATGGGCTTTAGAGCACCAAGTGTTCGAGACATGCTCTCAACTTACTTTGATCAAATTTTAAGTCAAATTCCAGAGGATGAACTTTTCCAGGATCCTAAGAGAACACAAGCTTCTCATCCCACTGAGCTTAGAATGTTTTCAAAAGAGAACCTTCCTCAATGGCCAGGAGGGCTCGGTTTCCCTGATGAGTCTTTCCTCATCCCTTTTGGAGAGTTTCTCACAAGACCCTTGAGAGGTTTTTGGCTGGATGAAGAAATTGAAATAAAGGAACTTCCAGAGGAGTTTACACTCATTCGAAATGGATCAACGAGAATTTGTCATACAAACCTTGATAAAACTTATGTTTTTGTTGGAGGGAAATCATTCACGCTCTCTAATAAAGAAGCTGTCGAGACTTTTCTTCAAAGTTTAGAAGTCTCTAGTGATCAACTTCAAAAATATCTTTCAGACAATGAATTTAAGCAGTTTTTGCTTGAGCTAATTAAAACTCATGCTTATACGTTGGAGTCCTAATGGCCAAAACACTTTGGGGGGACTCAAAAACAGAGTTCTTTTACAATTTAACTCCAGAAATCACAATGGATGCGATCGAGCGACTAGGATTTGAAGTCACTGGGCGTTGCTTGACTCTCAATAGTATGGAAAACCGTGTTTATGAAATTGAGATCATCAATGAAGAGGCCCAATCGCCAAGTGATCAGTTCGTGGTTGCGAAGTTTTACCGTCCAGGGCGTTGGTCAAAAGAGCAAATTCTTGAAGAGCATGAATTTCTGCATGATCTTCTAGAAGATGATATTTCAGTGATTGCTCCTATAAAAATTAATGGAGAAACTCTTTTCTATGATGAAAGGACGAAGCTTTATTATTGTGTTTTTCCTAAGCGAGGAGGTCGAATCCCTCAAGAAATGACCGACGAACAACTCGAAATCACAGGAAGAATGCTGGCCCGTCTTCATAACGTGGGTTCTTTGAAAAAGGCAGAACACCGACTTTCTATTTCACCTGAAACCTTTGGGCGTCAAAACCTTCAATGGTTAATTGATAATAAGGTCATTCCTCCACACCTTGAAGACACTTATAAAGCGAGAGTCACTGAACTCTGTGATCTCAGTGAAAAACTTTTTGAAGGGCAAGAGGTCATTCGAATTCATGGGGATTGTCATTGGGGGAATATGATTCTCCGTGATGAAGAACTGTTCTTTATTGATTTTGATGACATGTTAATGGGACCACCCGTGCAAGATATATGGCTCGTTGTCCCTGGAATTGACCAAGAGTCAGTCATTAGAAGAAACCTTCTCTTGGAAGCTTATGAGACGATGAGGCATTTTCGAAGAGATTCTTTAAAACTGATAGAGCCTCTGAGAGCGCTAAGGTATATCCACTTTACAGCATGGATTGCTAAGCGTTGGGAAGACCCTTCTTTTCAAAATGCTTTTCCGCATTTTTCAGATAATAACTATTGGGATGTTCAGATTAATGATTTGAACACTCAGTTGATTTCTATCCGAAACCAACTGAATGCTCAATATGAATATTAATTATCTTTAAGGATTTTAATTGAAAACCCTGGATAACCCAGCTGACAGTCTGGAGTTACTTGAAAAAGTCCTAGAACTTCATAAGTTTGAGGTTTCCCTGTTCCATCATCTTGTCCCGCGAAGCCAGTAAATTTCGCTGTAAATGGCATTTCGAACATATCCATATGGGACTTCTTATAAAGTGAAGTAATTTTTATATCTTTCAAATAGGAAACGTTCCCAAATTTATCTGAAATCTCTTCTTTTTGAAGCATTCTGTGAGCTTGTTGCCTAGCTGCTTTTTCATCAAACCATGGGCATTTTTCAGCAGGTTCAGTTCCTGGAGCCTCAGAATAAATATTGATAGAAAACCCTGAATATGATTTTTTACAGTTTGGACTGAGTTTCAAGAGACCAAGAACTTGTTTCTCTTCACTCTCTCCTTGCTCTACAAAACTACCCTTGAAAGGGATGTAAAAATATTTGTACTCCTGATCTTTGGGATAGTAGAGGCTAGTTAATTCGATGTTCTTAAGAAATGTTGTTTTTCCATTGGTCCCAACTATTTCTTTTTCTCTTAGAATTTTTAATGCCTCTTGTTCGGCTTGTTCTTTATTACCTCTTTCACATTCTCCATAACTATGAAGTGAAGAGAGTATAAGAACTAGTGAAATGATAAGTTTCATCGTGTCTCCTTGTTTGGTTAGAATGACCGGAAACTAGCATGCGCAAAAAATCGATTCAAGAGGGGAGAAAAGAAAGCGTGACAGACTTGTCACAACAAAAAAGGGCCTCTAACCGAGGCCCTGAATAGGCTTATGATTTTTTAAGTTTAACGTTGAAATCAAGAGTCACTTCATCTTTGATGAGCTTGTCACCAAGATCTTTGAAGAAATTGCCAGAATTATAAATGATTCCAAACTTTGTTCGGTCAAACTTCATAGTTCCTGTAAGTTTGTTTCCTTTTTTTGTATATGGGAAAGTCACAGTTTCAGTTTTTCCTTTAATCGTTAGTTTTCCTGTCATCGTTTTATCAGTAACTTTAGTCAGCTTTAAAGTTGCCGTCGGGTATTTTTCAACTTCAAGAAAGTCACCACTTTTTAAATGTCCTAGAAGTTTATCAGCAGTGCTTCCAGAAAGGTCTTTAACTTTTAGTGTGTTAAGATCCATGACAAAGTTTCCATCTGTAATTTTTCCTTCTTTAACTTTAAGGTCAGCAGACTTAAGGCTGACATTTCCGAAGTGACTCTCAGTAACTTTAGAACCAGTCCATTTAAAAGAACTTTTTGCAAGATCGACATTGGCATGAACGGAAGTTGCAACCAAAAGCGAAAGTAAAAGTGTTTTCATTTATCCTCCTTCAAGGTAATTTCAAATTGGGATTAAGATATATCAAATGACCGTCTAAGCAGGTAGTAGACAAGGGCTTAACATCAGTTAAATTTTGGTCAATTTTATCGTTTTGGTGCGAAACCTAGAGATCGTCTAAAAGTCTTAGAGTCTCTGATTTTCATAAGAATCTTGTGATAAAAATAAGCCGGAGGGCTTTTAGGATCTTGGTGATGATCTGGGATAAGCTTAAGACCTTTCGTCATCATGAGAAGCTTATAGGCCTTAGGGTTTTGCTTGATTTTTTCGGCAATGGCCTGGCTGATGATTTTATAATGAAAACGAGAGCCTGATGCATTGTCTTTATAGTTAAACTTTTTGTGCTTAAAGGTCACCCATCTAAAAGCGTACTTCTTCATGACAGAGCCTGCAGCATTTCCAGCATCTTTCGCTTCAAAACCATGCATCATCATGACCTCAGAACGTCTGAATGGGTATTCAAAGTTGATAAGATTTCTTCTATCTTTTGAATCAGTTGGATCTGGAAACTTCATCATTTGCCAGAAGCCTTCAATTGAAGCGTAACGATCTCCATAAACCTCGAAAGGGGTGTGGGCGAAGTTACTAAAAATTCCGAGCTCATTTCTTTTTGAAAGGACGAGTTCACCTAGACCTGCTTCGTGAGGGAGAATTTCCCAATCAGGCTTATTAGGGTCATTAATCTTTTTCCACCAATGGCTTGGGTATTCCGCTCCAAAAGAAGCAAAGCTCGAAAGAAGAAAAAGGATTAAGGTAAGTTTTTTCATTGTACTGTTAGCTTTATACAAACTGGAAGATGATCTGAGAAGCCTTCATAAGTATCAACGTTGTAACTCATTGGAATTCCTCTGGCAGTTTTGCTATTTCCATTTTCATCTTTCCACTCAAAGTCTCTTAACATGAATTTATGGGCAACAATGTCATAGGATTCATATTGAATTTCAACCTGGTTTAAATCATCTTTAAAAACAAAGATTCTATCAAGCGATGACCATTCACCACGGTACCAATGAGTCCCTGGAGCTTTTTCACCTGAAGCCTTCTTTCCAAGTCTCTCAACATCTTCAAAATAAGGAAGAATATTTCTTTTGATTCCGTGTGGGTCATCAGTCGTGATTGTGTTGAAGTCACCAGCAGCAACTTTGACATCAGAGCGGCTTTCTAAGGCTGCTCTAAGAAGTGTTCTTGAAGCGATAAGTCGAGTTTCGTCCTTGTTAGCTTGGCTTGGCCAGTGATTAGCGAAGATACTGACTTTTTTCCCATGGATATCGAGAACGGTCTCAAGGATTCCTCGTGTGCTTCTAAGGCTGATCGGTCTTAAATCAACTTTATGGTAAATTCTATTTGAAATGGGGAAACGAGATATAAGCCCAACATCAATCCCTCTAGAGTCCGGTCCTTCGATGAGAGAGCCGTACCGGTAGCCCATTTGTTCCAAGGCTTTGGAAGCGAGAAGTCTCATGACATAAACGTTTTCAATTTCTTGGAAAACCACAACATCTGGACCACGACCGTTATCATAAGACTTGATGACTTTAGCGAGGTTAAGGATCTTTCCTTTCATCGCTTTGAAATCCCAGTTGTATTCAAGGCAATTTTTTCTATAGAAAGGATTGTTTAAAGACTCACAATATTCTTGAACTTCCTTGCTACTGTCTTTGAACTCTTTAGGAAGGTAAGTCCAGTCTTCCTTTCCTTTATCATGTTTAATATCAAACAAGTTTTGAACATTGTAAGTCATTAGGGAAAAGGTTTTTGAGTTGTTAGAGAGGGCCGTCAGTGGCAGAAAAACAAGAAGCAAAGCTATTGTTTTCATAATCTTCCTTGGGTGTTGGGTCGCTTGAAATATAAGCTGTTGACAAAAATGCTACTGTAAAAAATTGAGAAAACAAGGCGATTTTAAGGATGTAAGATCTCTTAACGAACCCTTAAAAGTGTCAGTTTTTTGAACCTCATTTGAGAGATTCTGTTAGTTGGCTTGGAGTTGGTTTTTAAGCTTTTGGAGCTGCTTATTCAGCATTAGGAGGGTCTCTTGATAAGTATGATCCGATTCCATTAAAGGTAGATAGGTTTTTAATCTTACAGTTATTTCTTGCAGCTTCTCTCTTGCTGCCGCAAGGTTGGAGTGATTTTTTTCTTGCCTTTTTCCGAGCGTTTCACTCTGATTTTTAGCTAAATTATTGTTACTCTCAATAATATCCAGGACGTTCCTTTCGTACTCTAAAAGATAGTCCTTATAATCAAGGAGCTCTTGATAATCACTAGAGGCTTTTGAAACTTTCTTCACCATGTACTCAATGTATGCCTGTTCTTTTTCAAGGAGCATTATTCTTCTTTCTTCAAATTGGGGGAGATAGTTTCTATCTTTAATGATCTCACGATCAAATCTTTCTGAGTCAATGATTGAGCCATTAAGGTCAATTGAATTTCCCCAGTCTTCAAGAAGTTTTTTCTTTTTATCCTCGTCAGAAGTTTCCTCCATAAGAAAGCGAACTTGGTTTGAAAAAGCATCTTTTTCTCCGCCACTTTTTTGAAGAATTCTAAGAATGGCTTCATGTTTACCAAGACCTGAGAGAGGTTCAAGACCTTCAATCTTATTTTCTAAAAAGTGCGTGAATTCATGAACTAATGTCGAAGCTGCTTGGAATCTGTCCATAGAAGGCAAGATACAAATGAGATGATTGGGTTCTACGAAGCTGATAGAACTGAACATATTCTCTAAGGGGGGAAGGTCCCGAACGAAGTAATACCTTGGTTTTTCATTGTCATTGAAAGTTGATAAGAAATAGCTCTCCATCGAGACAGCGATATCGAATTTGGCGATGTATTTATAGCTTTGATCGTGGCTATAAAGGCCCCTCGTTCGGTCATTATCAAACTTGCAGGCATAAATAAAATTCACGAATTCTTCTTTATTTTGGTAACCTAGTCTCTCTAGAGCTTGAGGGATCATATAAGCAAAACTTGAGTTTTCAATTCTTTCTAATAGAGGAGATAGGTCTTCGTAACTGACAGGAGCTGATTTGAATTCATCATTCTCGCTTAGAATGATCTTGCTACTGTCTCCTGAATACCACTGGGTCTTTTTAGAAACCTCAATCGGCCTGAACGACTGACTCAGGGAAAAAGCATTCATTGAAATAAGGAATAAAAGAAAAGCTTTCATGGCGCCGTGATTATAGGGGAAATCACTGCGCCAATGGGAAAGCTTGAACTATTTACAGGATTAGCTACTAAAGCAGTCTGCCAGACTCAAATCATTGCTAGGATAGCTTCGATAGAGCCAACTTCTTCGCCCTTTAGGGGAATCAACACCGATATGAATATTGGTATTCCCAATCCCAACGGAGAGATTAGGGACAGACCCATCCTCAAGCTTCAATGAGGTATAGACGGGGTTTTTCCAGTACTTCTCACAAACGTAGTTTTGAATTTTCTTTCGAATATTCACTCGCCCTGCTTTACCTGCATAAGAGAGATCTACTGCTTTCGCTAGAAGATGATCACTTTTAGGAGCAACGCTAACATTTCTTTTTGCAAGTTCTTTATTATAACAAGTTGAACGGTACCAAGAACCCACCATAAGAGGGAAGTTTCCAATTGCACTTCTTATTTCTTCAGCAATCAAAAAGAGTACGGCACCTCTCATCCAACAACTTTTGGGGGGCATCAGGTTTTTGAGTTCACAAGTTTTAAGAATACTTTGCGAACCCATTGAGAGCTCATAGGCCGTAAAATGTTTAATCCCTGTATGCTTTAGAAATTTTTGAAACCCACTTAGAGTTTCAGGAAATTCACCGCTATAGGGAAAAATCGATTTTCCTCCTAATGATTCAATTCTTTTTTTATAAAAATAATACTCCTTTATTCCATCAGCATCCTCACAAGCTGAGTGGTAAACCTTATCTAGAATTAAATCTTCAGGAGTTGTTTTTATATATTTTGAATCTGAAGCAATCTCTTTAGAAACCCCAAGTTTCTTCTTTTCTTCTTTGAGGAGTTCTTTCCTCGATTCCTCAAGAATCTTATTGGGGATAACGGATTCGTAGGAGAGTTGCATATCTTCTTCGACATCTTCATAGAGACCTTGATGATCGCTAACTCTATTTCCGTTGTAGCGGAGCAATCCATTCTGCCCACATCCGATAAATAAAAGTAAAGTTAACATTTTCATAAGCACCTCGCTGGCTTCGAGGCAATTTACAATGACGGGGAAGGGAAGTGAGGAAACATTGAAGTTTTTATATACTGCTAATAACTCATGAAAATTCTTAAGGAATTTCAGGGTCGTTTTGCCTATTAAAAATAGGGGCTTTTAGGTTAATGGCGAAACGCGAAAGGTCTATCTAAAGTGATAGCCTTTGGGCTGACAGAACTGAAAAAGGCCATATTTTGAAAGTGTTATCCCTAACCCTGAATGCCCTCGTCCGGCCCAAGGGAGAAAACCACTCACTCGATCACAGCAATTGAGATAACCCGTTCCTGAATTAATTTGCTTCAAGATTTTTTTCCCTCGGGTGGGATTATTGCTATAAACCGAAGACGTGAGTCCATACTTTGTATCGTTCATAAGCTTGATAGCTTCTTCATCATTTTTAACTTTCATAACACCGATAACAGGTCCAAAAGTTTCTTCTTTCATAAGGTTCATTGAATGATCAACATGAGTGAGAAGAGTGGGTTCAAAAAAGTTTCCTTCTGATTGGATAATCTTTCCTCCAACTTCAAGCTTTGCTCCTTTGGAAGTGGCATCGTTAACCATCTCTTCTAAGTATTTAAGGTGTTGCTTTTGAGTGATGGCACCTTGGTTGGTATCGACAGCAGTTGGCTCACCAACTTTTAAATTTGATATGTATGTTTTGAATTCTTTAATAAATGAATCATAAACCTTCTCATGTACATAGATTCTTTCCACCGAACAACAACTTTGACCATTGTTATAGAAAGCACCTTCTCCCGCAGACTCTGCGACTTGTTTAATATCATCAACTTCATCAGTGACATAAAGAGGGTCTTTACCACCAAGCTCAAGAATAACGGGAACAAGTTTATGAGCGACTGATTCAGCTATTAACTTTCCTGTGCGGTAGGAACCAGTAAAAGCATAAGCATCAAAATCCATCTCACAAAGAGTTTTTCCGACCGAACCATCACCGATGGCCAATTGAATAGTTTCTTCTGGAAAACCGGCTTCTACAAGTAAGTTTCTGAAATGAGTTCCTGAAAGTGAGGAGAACTCAGAGGGTTTATACATAACGGGATTCCCACAAATAAGGGAGGGGATAAGAACATTAACAGCAATATTATACGGATAATTCCATGCAGAAATATTGCAAACAATACCGTGAGGGTCGAAGCTTAAAATTTCGCGCGTGCCTTGAGCTTCATGAACTTTCTCATCTTTAAGGAGCTCTTCACTTTGCTCGATAAAAAACTGAAGTCGGTGCGAAGCCCCTTTAATTTCATTTTTAGCTTCTTGAAGAGGTTTTCCCATTTCGGCCGTAAGATCAGCCGCAAGAAAGTCGATTTTCTCTTTCAAAAGGTTCCCAAACTTTTCAACATAAGCGACTCGAGTGGAGATAGGGATCTCTTTAAGGGATTCTCTGCCTTTTTTAAGGATTTCAAACTTTTCAGAGAGGGTTTGAGGGGTGTCAGACTCAAGGGTCTTTATAGTTTTATTCGTTGCGGGGTTTCTTATGTCCATAAAATCATTATACTGATCCAAATTGTTTAGGAAAGGATGGTCATATGAGAAATCTTTTAGTTTTCGTTTTGTTTTTAAGTACATCAGGCTTTGCTTCTCAGTCCTTTATTCAGATCCCAAGCCAAAATGGAGTTGAAGCGACTAAGGATAAACTCGTCTCTCTTATTAAAGAAAAAGGAATGACTCTTTTCGCAGAGATCGATCATAAGAAAAATGCTGAGGCCGCAGGGCTTAAACTAAAGCCGAGTCACGTTGTTGTTTTTGGAAACCCAATGGTAGGAACAGTTCTTATGAATGAGAATGCGACTATGGGACTTGAGCTTCCTTTGAAAATTCATGTTTTTGTTGATGAATCAAACAAGGTCTTCCTGAGGTATTATTCCCCTGAATATTACAAGAGTGTTTATGGCATTAAGAACAAGAAAGTTCTTTCAAAAATGTCAGGGGCATTAAAAAAACTTACGAACAAAGCTGCGAAGAAAATCTAAGAGCAGCGCTTTAAAAAGTCTTGAAGAAGAGGTTCCGGGTCAGGGACAAGGTCTGGCATTGTTGTCGAAAATTCCGGATGCCACTGAATTCCCATGACATATTGATCTCTCATATTCTTAAAACAAACAGCTTCAATTAATCGATCATCTCGAGAGTGGGCAATGGCCCTTAGGTCTGGGGCTAGAGTTTTTATTGCTTGATGATGGATTGAAATAACTTTATAAAACTTTTCTTGGTAAATATTATTGAGATAGCTTTTTCCTTTGATCTCAACATCATGAACGTTGGTATCATACATCGCCACTGCTCGGTGAACGGTTGCTGAGGGTTTTTCAGTTTCGATATCTTGATAAAGGCTTCCGCCAAAGAAAACATTCACAAGTTGGCAACCTCGACAAATCCCTAGGATCGGTTTTTTCTTTTTGAATGCATACTTCATAATATAAAGCTCAAACTGGTCTCGGTATCGATCCCCTGGCCACTTACTTTTATCAATATGCTTATCTTTATAACTTAAGGGACTAACGTCAGTTCCTCCTTGAAAGATGAAACCATCAACTTCTTCAAGGTAGGGTTTAAGATCTTTTTTAGGAAGGTCAGGGATAGGGAGAATCATGGCACCACTTCTTGCAATATAATTAGCCATATCTTTCTCAAGGAACATAAGAGTTTTTTTTGAGAAGAAATTACGGTTGGGATCGGGGTAGAGGAACGCCATCGGCACTCCAATTTTGATCCTTTTCATTGCGGACGATCACCTTTGACAGTAATCCTTCTCAACTGTCGATAGGCATGGTGAAGGTAATCATTCACTGGGCGATGAATCGTCGCTCTGTTGTCCCAGATTGCGAATGAGTTTTTACGCCACCGGAATCGAACGGTGTATTCTTCTTTGATTTGATGTCGGTAAAGGAAGTCGAGTAGGACATCACTTTCTGCTTTATCCATCCCAACAATATGAGTTGTAAAAAGTGGATTAACAAAGAGTCCCCGTCTTTTTGAAATTGGGTGAGTTCTCACCATTGGGTGTTCGACTGGTGGGTTATTCTTTATGGCCTCAGCGAAAGCCGCTTCACCTTTCTCTGCAATACTTTCTTTAAAGCCATAACGAAAATCGTGAACGGCCTTAAGGTCATCAATCTGATCTTTGATATGTTGAGGGAGGTCTAGATAAGCCGCATGACAACTTCCCCACATCGTATCCCCACCAACGGGCGGAACCTCCCAACCTCTTAAGAAGGATCCCATGGGAGGTTCTTGGGAGAAAGTCATATCAGTATGCCAGAGTTCAATCTTGGTAGGGTACTCTGGAGTGCTTTCAAGAATACAAATTTCAGGAAAACCTTCGACATGATTATAGGCAGGGTGAATGTGAGGTTCACCAAAAAAAGCTGCAATATCTCGATGGTTTTCAGGACTTAAGTCTTGGTCACGAAAGAAGATAACTTGATAATGAACGAGGGCATTTTCAATATCCTGTAACTCTTCATGAGTGAGCTTTTTTGTAAGGTCAATTCCGGAGATCTCGGCACCGATATTGACGGTTAGGGGTTCGCAGTGAAAACTTCTAAATTGCTTGGCTTCCATACTTAATACTATTTTAGCTCTGAAATCGAATTTTTTACTATACTAAAAGTGACTTTTTTTTCATCCTATAGCGATGGTGGTCTTAAAAGGTCTGGTATTTGTTTTTTGTTTATCAATGGGATGCCAGTATCTTCATAAATTATTCCCGGAGTTTCTCCAACCTGTTCTGGGTGTTGTTGTTCTTGGTGTTTTGGTTGGTGTTGTTCTTCGAAACTTTCTTAACCCTGGTAATTGGATACAAAGATATGAGAAAGGAATTCATTTTTCTTTTAATAAACTTTTAAAGTTTTCGATTGTCCTTCTTGGTTTAAGAATTTCCTTTCAAGAAGTTATTAACGTTGGAGGCAAAGGGCTTTTACTCGTTATTATAACAATCTCATTGGGTTGGTTTATGGCTCATTGGTTAGGAAAGAAGTTAGGAGTTCCAGCAAAGCTTGCAGGACTGATCGGAATTGGGACAGCTGTTTGTGGGAACACCGCAATTTCTGCGACGGGACCGGCCATTAATGCGAGTGATGAAGAGATCTCTTTTGCGATCGCGACTAATACCTTATTTGGAACCCTTGCCGTTCTTCTTTATCCTTTGATGGGGCACTTTATCGGGATGGATGACTTTGCTTTCGGAATGTGGGCGGGAGCAGCGGTTAATGATACCTCCCAAGTTCTTGCAACGGCCTTCAGCTATTCTGATGCAGCTGGGGAGATTGCAACAACGGTGAAGCTCACAAGAAACACTCTCATGGGAGTCGTTATTGTTATTGCGACTTCAATCTATGCCCCTAAGAAAGAAGGGGAGAAAAAATCATTTTTTAAGATCCCTGGTTTTGTTCTGATGTTTTTGATCGTCGCTATTTTGAACTCCCTCGGACTGTTTCAATGGATAGACTCTAGGCACATACCTTTCTTATCTGTTGCTAAAAAACTGACGAGCTTTTTGATTTTAATGGCATTAACGGCAGTAGGTCTCAATACAAATTTGAAAAGTATGAAAGTTCTGGGAGTAAAACCTCTCATTGTAGGTTTCTCAAGTGCTACCTTGGTATCTATCATTAGTCTTATCATTATTCATTTTGTTTTCTAAATTACTGACTAATCACTTTAGATGATTTTGAAGAAGTAGATTTATTTTTAATGATGGGCTTCTCTAATGATTCCGAAGGAACACAGATATCAGTGAGTCGCATGAACTCATCAGCGGCAGGTAGATAATAATACCCTTCATTGTCGACTCTTGCCTTGTGGATCATTGAAAGTACTATTTTCGTTTTTGAGTGTGAAGAGTTCTTGTTCGAAATATTAGAATCTTCTAGATTTTCAATAGCGGACTGATTATGAGTAAGATCCCCTAAAACGTCAGCATAAACTTTTGCACAAGTCATAAAATTGGCTTGGATTTGTTTATCATCATAAGTCTCCGCTTTTAATCCAAAGGATACTGAGGAGAGATAGTTTTCTAAAGCATCACTTTCAGGCGTTTTAGATTTTGGAATCTTATTTAAAAGAAAAGCTTCTTTTAAATTCTTTTGGGCCAATTCGTAACCCTTCTTCTGATATTGCCGTAAGGTAACCCTGTCCCTCCAGCGCTGTTTACCAATAGGACTCTGGCAAGTTTTGCTGATAGGTTTTAACTTGGCATCCAATTCTTCTCTTCTCTTACAAAGAGCATGGTTGACTGTTCGACAAAGGCTATAGCCTGCTTCTGTCTTTTTGCAGGATGTGATTGATTCAATTTTGGTATTTTCTTTGTTGATTTTGTAATTATAAAAAAATCCTTTTTTTGATAACGTTTTTATTGCAGATGTTGTTCCATCATCTCTTTTATGAATCTTTATCTTGGTAATGTCATTCGAATAGGTTTCTAGATTTTTAATAACTGAAAGGTTCCACTTGTCCCGATTTGAAACTTTTCCGTTTGAATCAAATTGCAGGGCCTCACGAGGGTTCTCGGCTGTATTAGCTAACTTTCTTTCCAACAGTTCCCAAAGATTTACTGGTTCAGCAGCAATCAAGGGTGAAATAAATAGTAAAAGTAAAAGTTTTGAATACACGCTTCTCTCCCCAAAGCTATTCTCCCATAGTATAGATTGGGCTCCAAATTAGTGAAAAAAGAGGCGTTTAGATGCCCCATTTATGAGGCAGTGTCGTTTTAGCCTCTCGTAATTTCGAGCTAATGACAGAAAAGATATTTCATAGTCCCTTGCGAATTTAGAAGTTTCAGGGCATTTTCTCTAGCAAAGCGAGGTCCTATGAAATCGATATTTTTACTAGTTTCTTTATTTTCTTTTAACGCCCATCCGTGGGGAGATGTTGGTCATCGGATTGTTGGAGAAATTGCTCAAAGGCATTTAAAAGGATGTGCGCGACGACAAGTGAAAAAGCTTTTAGAAAAACCTCATAGCCTTGCTTTAGAAAGTAACTGGGCCGATGATATCAAATCTGACCCAAGTTATAACTGGGCGTCTCCTATGCACTATGTGAGTATCCCTGATGGACAGACTTATGAAGATCATAATCACCCTGAACCCAATATCATCAAGGCCATTCGTGAATATACAGCGATTCTGAAAAATAAAAAAGAAGAGAAGGCTAAAAGAACTGAGGCGTTAAAGTTTCTCACTCACTTTGTAGGAGACATTCATCAGCCCCTTCATGTGGGAAGAGTTCATGACCGAGGGGGGAATAATATTAAGCTTAAATGGTTTGGGGAAAATACCAACCTTCATGCAGTTTGGGATTCTGATATTATTCTTTCACAACATCTTTACTTTACTGAATACGTGAACTTTATTGATATTGCTTCTAAGAAAGAAATCAAAAAACTTCAAGATTCAAATGTCCTTGATTGGGCGAATGAATCGATGGCCTTAAGAGAGTCTGTCTATAAAGATGTTATCGATGAAAAAGGCGAACTTACTGAGTGGGTTCAGCAGCGATACTGGGAATACGGTTATCGTTTTCGTCATAGAGAAACTCTTAATAAAAGACTTAGAGAGGGGGGCTATAGACTTGCAGGTCTTTTAAATGAAGTTTTTTGCCACTAGGAAGTGTAAAGAATTCATAGTTCCTTGTTTTGAGTTTGGGCTCAGCGTTATAATTCACAAAATTAATTTTAACGCTGGAGCCATCTATGAAATTCCTTCTGTCCCTAATTGTACTCCTTTCATTTAATCTAAAAGCTGAAACGGTATTCCTTGAGGGGAATGAATATAAAAGCTTTGAATCTGACGGTATTACATACCTTGTAAAAATAGATCCTACAGACCCAACAGATCCAAAAAAGAAAAAGAAAAAAAATGATCATCGGTATTTAAGTGCCCTTCAGATTAGTGAAAAAGTCGGTTTAGGTTTTGGTTTTTACTTTGGTTATTCTTATTTTGGAGATAATGCTTTTGAAGTTTCAAAAGATGGTCAAACCGGACAATTTGGTGCCCTTTATGATGGCTCAAACACAATTACAAATAATGGAAATCTTTTAATGAGTCCACTTCTTGAACTTAGAATCGCTGATCGATTTAAAGTTGGAGCAGGGATTGATGTGCATCTGAATAGAGAATATGACGAAAATGGATCGATTGTTTTTACTAAAAATGATGAAGGAAACTATGTTGTTAGTGAAATCACTGGGGACAGAACTTCATTTGCAAAGAATGGTGGAGAAAATATTTCTGACCTTGCTAATCACTACCACCTTTACGCTGAGTACGACATCATCGTTATTCCTAGTAAAAAGAAAGATTTATTAGTTTCTTTAGGGGCCTTTACTAGGCAAATGAAAACTGATCACTATGCAGGGATTAATCCTGTAGGAGAGGAGTTTTCAACTGTATTCAGAGATCATGGTGTTCGATTAGGTCTAGGTCTTATTGATGGGGGAGAAGTTCTTCCGGTTTCAGTTGCTGCCCAAATTGGATTTAAAGGATCATTTGATTTAAAAATTGGGATTAAACTTTAAGTTTTCTTACTACTCCTAACATTAAATTGGTGGAACTCTGTCTCAGAGTTCCTTTTTTTTATCTGCTTAAAGGTCACAATGACCTTACTTACCTGAGCGCAAAACTCATATTGCAGCTTGTAATGTGATTGAAATCATTCAATACATGTAAAAATTTCAACTTTGGCAAAACAATTGCAACATCCAAATTCAATCGTCGAGCGATTACAGGAAGAACTCTCGAACTTAAGAACCTATTTGGTCTTTGGAGGAAGTCATTATGAAATTAAGAGCTATCACACTAAGCATGATGTTGGCAGGAACGCTTAGTGCTCAAGAATCCGCTGCCGAACTCTCGAACACAAGTGAAACCGAAATTGAAACAGCAGCTCCTGCTGAAGATTCTCGTGTCGAAAAAATTGAAGTTACCGGTTCACTGATTAAACGAGTGGATGTGGAAGGACCCTCTCCAGTTCGAAGAATTGATCGTGAGGCGATTGAAAAGGCTGGGCATAACTCAGTCGGTGATATTCTTAGAAACTTATCTTCAAACTCTTTTGGTTCTAATAGAGAAAAATCAGGATCGAACGCAGCCGGGGTAGCGACGGTTAACCTTAAAGGTCTTGGGGCTGGTAATACGTTGGTTCTGATGAACGGACAGAGAATGGCGAGAGATGGAGTTCTAGAAGCTCCAGACCTTAACTTGATTCCTGTCAGTGCCATTGATCGAATTGAAATTCTTAATGATGGTGCTTCTGCTACCTATGGTACTGATGCTCTTGGTGGGGTTGTTAACGTTATTACGAAGAAAGATTGGAATGGCTCCGAAGTGATGACTCGACATGAGCAATCTGTAGAAGCCGGAGGGAATCTATCCACGGTGAGTGTTGCCTATGGAAAAACAACAGGGAAATTAAACTCCATGATTGCCGTACAGGGAAGAAACAATACAAAAGTAATGGCCTCTGACAGAGATTGGACGCGAGGTGGAGAAAGCACTTTTGCTCCGACAGCCAACTACCAAACAGGAAGCAACGGAACCGTTGCGAGTCCAAGTTGTCCAGCAGAAAATATTCAAAATGGGCAATGTATTTATGATTATACTTCGTCAGCCTCTTCAATCCCTGAAATCCAACAAGCAAACTTACTAACAGAATTTAATTATCAACTTTCAGCAAACACTGAGTTGAGCCTAACAAGTTCAGGAACTTATAAAGAGTCCAACTGGAACTATGCTCCTAATGCGGCTTTCTTTACGATTCAAGGTCCTTGGGTTGATGGGAAAGGTCTTGCTGGTCATACAACAGGTGATCCAGTGAATATTCGAGCGCGTATGGTTCAAGCAGGGACGAGAGATACCGAAGTAACGACCAGAGCTTTTCGAGTTAGTCCTACTTGGACACAATACCTCAGTGATACTTGGGAAATGAAACTCGTTGCTGGTCATGAAGAAGTAAAAAGAGATGATATCGGAGTTGGGGGATACCTGCTTCAAGATAAAATTGAACAATATGCAAGTGATGGAACGATTGATGTTATTGATGGTACTGG
>JAUHYH010000187.1 GCA_030426585.1 Bacteriovoracia bacterium | reverse complement strand
TAAAGCTCCCCTTGATGTTGAAATTGGAACAGGTTACGGCCACTTTATGCAAGAGTATTCTGTCGACCATCCTGATCGAAACTTTGTTGGAATGGATTATCGATTCAAAAGAAGTTTTAACCTCGCTAAAAAACTTAGCAAGATGGATAATAAAAACTTTCGTTATCTAAGAGCTAAGGGCGAAAGACTTTCTTTTCTCTTCGAAGAAAATGAAATTGATAAACTTTATTATTTCTTCCCAGATCCTTGGCCCAAGAGACGTCATCATAAAAAGCGTCTCATTCAACAGAATTTTCTAAAAACGGCGATCAAAACGATTAAAGAAGATGGATATTTTGTCATCAAAACAGATCACGATGGCTATTTTGAATGGATGCTAGAAGTTTTTGAAAAATTTGAAGGAGCTCATGGAAAGAAATTCGTAGAAACCTTTAAGTCTTTTGATCTCTATAAATCGGGAACAGAGAACGTACTTTCTAAGTATCAAACGAAATTTGAAAAAATATTCCTTAAAAAACAAATCCCAATAAAGGCACTTATCCTCCAATGCAAGTCAGTGAATTAAAAGAACACATTAAAAGCTTGCCGATCACTCAGGTCGTCGGGAGATATATAAGTCTTAATAAGCGTGGTGCAAACCATGAAGCGCTCTGCCCTTTCCATGATGATCACAGCCCTTCATTAAAGGTCAATGACAGCAAAGGACTTTATAAGTGCTTTGTTTGTGGAGAAGCCGGCGATGCTATTAGTTTCGTTGAAAAGTTTTCACGTAAGAATTTTATCGAAGCCATTAAAGAGATTGGAGATAACCTTGGTATCGAGGTTGAAGACAATGAAAGTATGCGAAAGAAGAAAAACCCTCGCTATGCGATGGGCTTAAGAATTCTTTCTAGTCTTGAAAAGCTTTACTACTCTTACGCGACTTCAAATCAACCCAAACAGTACACGGACTTTATAAAGAACAGAGAAATTCCTGAGAATGTTCGAGATCGTTTTATGTTGGGCTTTGCTCCAGCGCAAAACATCGCTGTTAAATATCTCGAGAACAAACAAAAAGAACTTCCCAATGAAAAAATCATTGATATCGCTTTAGAAATTGGTGTTATCAAAAAAACGAAATATGGCCTAAGTGACACTTTTAGAAACAGAATTACTTTTCCTATCTGGGATCATTCTGGCCAAGTCAGAGGCTTTGGATCCCGCGCTATAACGGACGATCAGGTCCCCAAGTACTTAAATTCTAAAGAATCCTTCCTGTTTAATAAGAAGTTTCTCCTTTATGGCTTTCATCTTGCAAAAAACACTATCAGGGACATGAAGTCCATCATACTCACGGAAGGGTACATGGATACAATAGCGTTAAATCAGGAAGATTTTACCAACTCAGTCGCGATCATGGGGATCGCACTCTCAGATCAAAAAGCACAACAAATTTCATCACAAACAGCCACTGTTTACATGGCCTTTGATGAAGACGATGCAGGATTTAAAGCTGGCGAACGAGTTAGTGAAAAACTTTTAGGACTCGGAGTACTTGCCAAAAAAATTGATCTTACTCCTCACAAAGACCCAGATGAATTCCTTAAAAAAATGGGCAAGATTGAATTCCTTAAACGATTTGAAACGGCAAAAAACTTTTTAGACATTCAAATTGAAAAAGCGACTTCTAAAAACTTTGGAGATAATACTGATTTAAAACTCAAGGCCCTCGATGAAGTTTTCGCAATTCTCTCACCTCTGAAGACAACTATGCCGGCGACTGAGCGATTGCTTCCAGCTGCTAAAAAGCTTGGCTTAACCTCCACTTACGAAACTTTATTAGAAAATTATCAACAATTTTTGAAAAAAAATGCGAGCCCTCAGCCTCTAAAATTGGTCAAAAACCATGCCACAAACGAAGAGATTCCCGTTGCTGAACCAACTATTTCGCCTAAATCACAAAATAATCAGCAAAACTTGCAAAAACCCCCCTCAAAGCAACCCAGTTCGGTCAATAAAATTGACCAATGGATCTTAAAGACCGCCCTTAACAACCCAATGATCTGCACTGAGTCAAGATTTACAGAAATACTTGATTTTGCTAATAATATTGAGATTAAAAGGTTCATTAGCGACTGGGGAGAACTGTCCAAAAATCAGGGTGAAGGGATAAAAAAGAATTATTCTCAAAACGTTGTTGGTCTTATCAACGAACGAGAATTTAGCGCGCCTTTCAAAAATCTGGTTTTTTCTTGTCTCTACGGTTCTGAACCGACAACAGATAAAGAGGATTTACCTAAACTTATCGGTGACCTAAGACGAAAAGTGGAAGTAGAAAATCTAAAGTTGAGAAGAGTGAGTTTGATGAGTAAGCGTTCCAACCTAATCGATAAGAATGAAATTGAAAAAGTCGACATAGAGGTTATGGAGCTTAACAAAAAAATTCTTCTCGTTAAGAACCAAAAAGAAGCACAAATTTAATAGAGGTATTCATGGCCCAAGTAAAAACCTTTCTTGTCTCTAGGGACTTCAACAAACTTATTATGAAGGGAAAGGATCAATCCTACCTAACACCTGAAGACATCAATGATTGCATTCCTGCGAATGTCATCCTTGCTTCTGAGATCGATAAGATTCTCAGTAAAATCGAAGATTCAAAAATCACTATCCAAATCTCTAATGATGATGACGATGATGATAACTCACTTTCTCAAACAGAGTTGATTGAAGAAACTCTTTCAGCTGAAGAAAAGAAAGAACTTAAGAGTTCTTCTACTGACCCCGTTAAACTTTACCTTAAGAAAATGGGATCTGTTGCCCTCCTAACACGAGAAGGTGAAGTAAAGATCGCTAAAGAGATTGAAGAAGGTGAAAAAGAAATAGTACAAAGCTGCCTTTACTCAGCTCACGCACTCGAAGAGATTTCTAAACTTAAGGAAAAAATCGTTGCTGCAGAAGATGAGCATGAATTTGTTAAAGATCTCGTTCGAGGACTTGATGATGAATCAACAAAAGGTCAGATCGAAAAAGTAAAGAAAACGATCCTAGGTCTTTGTGACAAACTTGAAGAACTTATCAAAGAAATTGTAAAAGAAGACGGTACACTCGCTAAACTTTCTAAAGCTCAAGAGAAAGTTGTTGATGATCTGGCTACAGATTTGATTGACCTTACTTTCAATAGAAAAATTATTAACAGTTTTACTGAGCCAGTTAAGACTTACTACCTAGAATTCAAAGATCTTTATGAGCAACAAGATCGAATCTATAAATTCCTAGAAGTTAATACCGATAAGGAATATAGAGTTCTTTATAATAAAATTCTTGATGATGATGCTTTTAAGCGAAGACTTGCGAGAAAGCTTTACACGACTGATTCAAAAGTCGAGCAGCTCATCAGAAACCAAGAAGATATTATTCGAAAACTGAAGCGTCTTCAGATGACTGCAGGTATGGCCTTTGAAGATATCGAAAAGGTTTATAACATCATTATCAAAGGTGAAGAGAAAGCCGATAGAGCGAAAGCACAATTGGTTGAAGCAAACCTAAGACTTGTTGTTTCGATTTCTAAAAAATATACGAACAGAGGTCTTCAATTCCTTGATCTTATCCAAGAAGGAAACATCGGCTTGATGAAAGCCGTTGATAAGTTTGAGTACCGACGGGGTTATAAATTCTCGACTTATGCAACTTGGTGGATCCGACAGGCAATCACAAGAGCTATTGCCGATCAAGGGCGTACAATCCGTATCCCAGTTCACATGATTGAAACCATTAACAAACTTGCTCGTACTTCTAGACAGCTTGTTCAGGAACTCGGTAGAGAACCAACACCTGAAGAGATTGCTGAAAGAATGGATCTCTCTGTTGATAAAGTTAAGAAAGTTTTCAAAATCTCTAAAGAACCTATCTCTCTTGAGACTCCAATTGGGGAAGAAGAAGATAGCTCACTTGGGGACTTCATTGAAGATAAGAAAATCATCTCTCCACAAGACGCTGTTATGAGCGTGACTCTATCTGAGCAAACTCGATCAGTTCTTTCAACTTTGACTCCAAGAGAGGAAAAAGTTTTAAGAATGCGTTTTGGTATTGGTGAGAAATCAGACCATACTCTTGAGGAAGTAGGACAAGACTTCTTCGTTACAAGAGAACGTATTAGACAAATCGAGGCCAAAGCGCTTCGTAAACTACGTCACCCGTCTCGTGCGAAACTTCTTAAATCATATATAGACAATTAAGAGCTAGGGTTTTCCCCTAGCTCCCCTTTCAATTCTTTGATATAATTAACCTTTGGCTAAATTAATCTAGTTGAGGTTTACTTGAGGTCCGGACAGATCCCAAAAGTTATTGAAGAAGCGGCACAAAAACATTTTAGCTGGTCACAGATTCAAAAAGGTTTTCAATCCCTTCTTGATTCAACCATTAAACCCAGCTTTTCTAAAGGGAGTTACTGGAACTCGTTTACAATTTCGGGATTAGTTCTTGAAGACAAAACTGTTAATACTCGAATTAGTTTAAGAGACCAAAAACTTACAAGTCGGTGTAACTGCTCACAATGGACCGAAGAGAAACATTGCGAACATGCAGCAGCCTTTTTCCTTCACTTTCTTATCGCTGAAGAAAAACTCCATGAATCACATAGTGAGGGAACAGTTGATCAAATTTTTGATGAGAATTCTGTGGCACCTCAGCAGTTTGGTAAATATATAAAAGACTCTCGAAAGCTTATTGGTAGCCAAGGCCAACACTATACTCAGCTTCGTTACAAACTAACAAATAACGAGG
>JAUHYH010000186.1 GCA_030426585.1 Bacteriovoracia bacterium | reverse complement strand
CTTTTTGTGTATGCCCGAAAAAAAATCTTAACGCTAACTCATTATAATCTCGAGAGAGCTTGACTTGGCTTTGTGGAACTTCGTATAGGGTGTAGTCTATAAAGTCGACTCCGAGTTCAATATTGAAATTTTTAAAATCTCTTGCAAGGTTTAGGTTTAATTGCCTTTGATGAAATTCTTCATCATTAAAAACTTCACCATATTGAGATTTGTAATTTAATGTAAAGTGATAGCTTGAATCAAAAATTTTTAAGCGGCGATAACTAAAGGCGTGACCGGTTAAACTTTGTCCCGAAATATTGACGGTATTACTTGAAAGTGATTGAGAGTAATCAACATGAGAGTAAAGGTAGTACATTTCAAAAAATGATTTTTTCTCATCACTGATGGGTTCATTATTTACAACTTTTTCGATCTTCTTTTTAGGAGGGGCTTTCTCTTGCTCTATATAAATTCGGGCATATTCAGAGTAGGGAGAGTATCTATCCCAAAAATCCTTGAAACGCACTCTGTAATAAAGAGTCATGTTTTTAGGAACCTGTAGCATAACAGAAGGTTTGGTCGTTTTTTTCTTAAAAAGAATAATTTTTTCTTCTAAATTATTAACAACTTCAATTTCGTATTCTTTAACATCGTCGATCTTTTCCCAAGAAACCTCAATAGAGTTATCGTCTGCGTAAGCTTGAGGGATGATGAAGTTAAAAATCTTACGTAAAATCATAGAAGATTTTTTCTCTAACTTCTTAATGATGTCTCTAACTTTTGGAGCTCTTTTAGGAGCAGGAGTAGGGATAACTAAAACTTTCTTTAGATTTATATTCCCATCAGGGTTGAGAACTTTCCAGTAATAAAAACCAGCCTCTTTAGCCGCGAACTTAAAACGATTGTTTTTGATTTTTCCTTGGTTAATAACATTTTTAAAATCTTTGGAGCTAGAAATTAAGTAACTTGCATCCTTCAATTCTTTTTCAGGAGTTATCTCAATGCTAATGAGTTGATTAGGCTTTTTAATTTCAATCGTATGAAAGTCTTCACTGATATTAATTTGTTTTACAAAAAACTCGCGTAAAGGAGAGTATTCAGATTGAGAAAATTCCTCTTGTTCTTTTATTCTCCAATAATACGAACCTGGCTTAATAAAATTAAAGCTTGTTGATTTGTAGGTAATCATCGAGTGAATAATTTCTTTTTGTTCGTTAAGGATTTCAATAAGAGTTTTTTGAGAACCTTTCCAACGAAAATCGATGCTTTGATTTTTTGAATCTAACTCGACTGTGGCATTATTGACCGGAGAGATGGGTAAAGGGGGACTTGTTTCACTAATCAGGTTAAAGCTTTCGTAAAACTTTGGTCTTACCTCTCCCTCATAGAGGACACCCCATTTATAATGACCGCCCTTTAAGTCAATCGATTCACCCCGACTAATAGAGAATTGATTATTACTTCCTCGGATTAAAATTTTTCGGACATTTAAATTCGACTTGAATTTAAAACCTAGCTTTGAACCTCTTTCAAGGTAAATGGATCCTTTAGGATAAATTAATTGGGTATTAGCTTCTTGAACTTTTACTTGGTCATCATTGATGGCAGTGATAGTTCCTGATTCAAGTTTTATTTCTTGGTTATTAGTTTTTAGGATTGCTTGGCCTGAATCAACCTTGAAACTATTTTGGCGTAAGGTTTTATTAATTGAAACAGTGGTTTTTTCTGTTGCTTTTAATAAGTATTCATTTTTTCCAATTTGAACTGATATTTCAGCTTGATTTTCTTTTAAGTTCAACTGCACTTCTCCGTCCTGAACAATAATTTTTTCTGGAGATTTCAACCGAACTAACGATTCACTCTGGATCGTGACTTCTTGTTCATTTTTTAGAGCAATTGTGGCCTTGGAATTTGTGTGAGTGAAGATAACATCATTTTCAATAAGTTTTGAATCAGACTTAGAAACAAAACCCCATGCAATTTGACCAGGATGTTTCAACTGAACTGTTTCTTCAAAATTTAAGATTTTACCAATTAACTGATCTAGCGCTAGTTGATTGTTTGAGTCAGTTGATTGGAGTTTCTGATAGCAATAAACAAACAAAATTAGGGCGAAAGCGACCAGTAATATATTGAAAAATTTTGTTAACTTATGTGTTCTCATGCTTAAATAATAAATAGTAATCCTGTTTTGTCCTTCAGGGTCGTCAAACTTCACCTCTCGGTGACTGCGACGTATCAAAGCATACGCCTCGTCAACTCGAGATCGTTTTCCTGCCTGAAAAACAAAACCGAATCACTATTAAGAGTATATAATTAATATTGATTTTTTTATACAGTGAGAGCCATGAACCATAGTTTACGTAGAGTTCTTTTCCCCATAAATGTAAAGCTTTCGATTGCTGTTCTCTTAATTACAGGGATTTCTCTCTTCTCCTATATTTATTTAGCTGTGGATATGTTTAAGACTGACAAGATCGCTTATGTATTTGAGTCAATTGAATCTCAAAATGCTCAAGCTGGTCTTATTGTTGAAAAGTATTTAACCCAACTAGAGACAATTCATGAACTCTTTCCTGAGGCCAGCAAACTGAGTTCGATTTCAAGTCAGATCTTTCGAGCCAATACTGAAATCCAAGGTTTTTATGAGTTCAAAAAAGGGAACTTGGTAAGAAAGATTACAAAGGATGGCAACCAGCTTGATGTAAAAAAGATATATCAAAAAAGCGGCGAAAAAAGCATTTCAATTTTCGAAACGACTGAAAAGTATTTAGTTTTTAAAAGAACAGATGGAGATTTTTCTTCATTATTGATCACTGAAGCTAGAAAATTACAAAGCTTGATTCCAGATTCAAAAGTTTATAATTTCTATCTTAAATTAGGGGCAGATTACTTAGATAAAAAGTTTACCCTAAAAAAGATTCAGGAAATTTCCAATTACTATCATCAAACCTTGGTCTTAGAGGGAGAGACTAAAAATATTGTTTCTTTTAAACCTTTGGCGAATAAGGAAATAGTTTTTATTACCTCAATTCCATATGAAAAGGCCGTAGATGCGGCAATTCAACTCCAAAAGCGTTCTATTTATTTTGGAGGACTTGTTGCTGCTGGGATTATTCTCGTTATTCTTTTAATCTCAGGTTTAATTACGAAGCCGATTAAAAAACTTTATGCAGCTAGTATAGAGCTAGCAAAGACTAATTTTTCTTATCGAGTGAAACTCAATGAAAGGGATGAAATAGGAGCTCTGGGTGATTCTTTTAATCACATGGCAGAACAAATTCAAGTTTATATGGAGGAGATGAAAGAAAAGGCCCGACTTGAGAATGAACTTCAAACCGCGAAACTTGTGCAAGACTCTTTCTTTCCTAGTAATTCAATTACGGGTAAAAATCTGAAGCTCAATGCTTACTACCAACCTGCCTCAGAGTGTGGAGGTGATTGGTGGGGATATTTAAAATTCGAATCAACTGAAGTCATTATACTAATTGATGTTACTGGGCATGGGACAGCTGCCGCTCTCTTAACCGCTGTTATTTATAATTCATTAACGGCACTAGAGTTTTTGGCTAAAAAAGATGAGGGCTATAAAACTGATGCTGCAAAAATTATGGATTTTCTGAATCAATCTTTCTGTGCAGTAAACATAAACCTTAATGCAACAGCGTTTGTTCTTGTTGCCTCTAGTACTTCATTTAGATACTGTAATGCTTCCCATAACCCGCCTTATTTTGTCGGCTACAAAGAAGGTTCCGATTATTCAAAGCAGGATTTTATTCCATTAATGGACAAGAGTGGGGCACGACTAGGGGAAACAAAAGAAAGCAAGTATGAAGACGTAGAAGTTGCTTTTAAGCAAGGAGATCACTTGATCCTCTATACTGATGGAATTTTAGAAGCGAAGAACAAGGATGAAAAAGCTTATGGAACAAGAAGCTTCATTCAATCCTTTTGTCAGAACCTAAACCTAGATAATGAACAGTGCCTTGAGAAAGCAATGGATGATTTGTACAATTTCCTAGGGGATAATAAACCAGATGATGATCTTTCATTATTGAAGATCCATTTTTAGTTCTCTGGAGGAATATTGAAATCAAGTTTAGATATTAAAAAGATTGAAGATGCTGGAACCGTGACTTTCGAGTTGTCGGGAAAGATTGACGAAGATTCTAAGCTTGAAAGTATGCTCGTTGATTCTGCAAAGAAGATTATCTTTAACCTCGATAAAATTAAAATGATTAACTCCTGCGGAATTAGAGATTGGATTGAATTTCAACGAAAGATAGATGATTCAGTTCAAATTGTTTACCAAAACTGTCCTCAGGTAATCATTGAGCAAGTCAACATCATTAAAGGTTTTATAAAAGAGGGAGGAGTTGTTGAGTCCTTCTATGCTCCTTATTATGATGCTGAAAATGACAAAGAAATGAAGATTCTACTCACTCCAGATGAAGTTGTTGATAATAAGGCTCCTGTCAAAAAGAATGCAAATGGTACAGAATTAGAATTTGATGAAATTGAGCTGCAGTACTTTAACTTTATAAAGAAATAAAATGAATTTGAATGTTTATGATCAATTGTTAAGTCCGATTATTTGCTTAGATAAAGATCATAATATTTGTTATTTCAACTTTATCTGTTCTACCGTCTTTAACAGCTCTCCTCGAAAGCTTAATCAACTTAAAAAATTAGAAGAGGTTTTTCTTAATTGTGAATATGACTTTGGCAAGGATCTCAAAGAAGCCAGTTCTTCAAATTCAGCAACAATCAGTCCTGAAAT
>JAUHYH010000014.1 GCA_030426585.1 Bacteriovoracia bacterium | reverse complement strand
AGCGGGGTATTTCTGCATTTCTTTTTGAAGATAAGTGGGAACAGGATTAATGGCTTTTCCACAAAGGGATCGAACTTTATCAGGAGTGTCGGCACCTTCAAGCGTTGTGAGATCAACCATGGAAACAGCAGTATAAAGTGCATCGAGTTTTGATTCCTTCTTAATACTTCTGGTTGTAAAACTTTTCGCCCTTTCGTCGGCACCAATCATGTCGATGGGGACTTTAGGGATCGCTAATGGTCCTGATTGACCATCAATTTGAATCTGAGACATAGGTTCCTCTCTTATATATAGAGTTGCCTAGATATAGCATTTCAAGGGGTTATCTCCAAACTGAGAGCCTTTAAGTGCGTAGAAATTACTGGAAAATGGGCTATTTCTCGAGGTATTTGTACATATTTAGGACTAGATCCGAGTACCTAAAATTCTTCAGGTACTTGTGTCTTATAAGATAGTGAATCGAGTAGTTCGTCATGATCCAAGGAACTTCCTCGATCACAATATTTTCCATTTCTTTCAAAATTTTTAATTTTTCTTCATCTTCACGAGTGACCAGTAGTTTTTTATAAAGTTGGTCAAAGCGTGGATTGGAAAATCCTGTTTTATTAGGGCCCCCATTCGCATTTTTGGAATAGAGTAATTGAAGGACGTTTTCTGGATCGGGATAATCCATAAGCCAGCCACTTTGCCAGAACTGCATCTCCGCATTTTTAGCTTTTTCAAGAAATCCTGTGAATGTATTCACAACAACTCTGACAGCAATTCCAATCTTACTCAATTCCTTTTTGATGAATTGGGCCATGCGGATATGTTGTTCACCATCCCTTCGGGTGTGAAATTCAAGAACGGGAAGCCCCTTGCCTTCTGGGTATCCGGCTTCTGCTAAGAACTTTTTGGCTTTTCTTATATTGTAGTCATGGTGAAAGTCTTGTGAGGGGTTATAACCAAGAACGCCTGGTGGAAAGATTGAGTTAGCCCTTCTCCCAGTGTTGTAATAAAAGTTGGAAATATATTGTTCAATATTAATTGCGTGTGAAATCGCCTTCCTTAGGTTTTTATTCTTACCGATAAGAGGATCTCTCATATTGAAAGCAAGCCACCAAAAGATAAGACTAGAAGAAACATGTAGTTCCATGTTTTTCTTTTCAAAATCAGCTTTCAGTTTTCCATTGAGATTTAAAGTTGAATGAAGTTTTGTCGGAGGAATATCAACAAAATCAAATTCTTTATTAAGAAAAGCATTCCAACGTTGTTCATCATCAGTATAGATTTTAAAGGTGAGTTCATCTGTTAAAGGTAGGGGAGAATCAGCTTTCTTCAGGAGTTCTTCTTCATTGGCAATCCTATCACCCGTGATGGGGTAGGTTGAACTTTTATACCCTTCAAACTTCCTGAGTTTTGCGAATTCATTAGGTCGAAACTCAGAAATAGTATAGGGACCAGTTCCAAAACCCACTTCTTCAAACTTATTTTTGTATTTCAGGATAAGTTCCTCAGGAACCGGAGAAGTGAATGTCATTGAAAGTATATGAACAAGTTGGGGGAAGGGAGAATTTAGTTCAATTAAAAGAGTTTGTTCATCAATGGCTTTTAAGCCAGAGACTTTTTCGTGAACAAGAGATTGAATATCAGTCCCGGCTTTTTCACGAAACTCATCTAGACCTTTTACCTTACCTTTTAATAACCACCACCCTTTACTTTCAGTTCCTTTGAAAGCAAGTCGTTTAAAGCTTGTAACAAAATCTGATGCTTTCACGTATCGAGTTTCAGTAAAATCTTTTTGATTATGATAGGGGATATTAGGTTTTATTTTAATTTCGTATTTCAAACCATCATTACTCACCTTTGGATCTTCTGATGCCAGAAGCGGCTCGAGGGCATAAGGTCTTTTCAAATAATGATATTGGTAAAGAGTTTCGTAAATTTGATAAACCACTAAATTTGAAACGAGATCATAGGAGAGATGAGGATCACGTGTTGAAATCTCTGATTTGATAGGTACAACAATACCTTTATTTGGTGAACCAGTTTTCTTGAGACAAGAAACTTGGAGGGTTAGAATTAAGGTTAACAAAATCTTCATTTTTCTCATCATAACGTATGGCAAAGGGATTGGTCATCAGATTCTTGAGTGATGCGCTCGGGTAATTTTTTACTATTAAAACCTGCATCAACTTATTAAAATTACTTAAAAATAACTTATTTGGAGTCAAGAATGGAATTTGTCTACGAAACTAGGGAGCTTATTGCGACTATTATTTTCGCTGTCGCGGTTGTTCATACTTTTATTGTTAAAATTTTTCAGGACAAAGCCCATCACTGCCCAACGGGTTCAATGAGTTATCACATTTATCATTTTCTTGGAGAAGTGGAGTGTGTTTTTGGTATGTGGGCAGGTGTTTTCATTTCAATTTATTTTGGCTTCTTTGGATTTCATGAAGCTGTAGAGTACATGGAAGGACTCAATTATACAGAGCCGGCTTTTGTTTTTGTTATCATGTGTATGGCAGGGACGAGGCCGGTTATTAAACTTGCAGAAAAAATTATTATCCTTTTCTCTAAGTTAATTCCTTTTAATCAAAAAAAATCTTTCTATATCTCTGCCTTAATCATTGGACCTCTTCTTGGATCATTTATTACTGAACCTGCGGCGATGACTGTAACGGCGATTATTCTTCTCAATGCTTTTTTTACACAAGATATGAGTCCAAAATTTAAGTATGCGACCTTGGGACTACTTTTCGTAAACGTTTCAATTGGTGGAACGCTTACTCACTTTGCTGCTCCTCCTGTTCTCATGGTTGCCAGCAAATGGGGTTGGGGAATCTCTCATATGATGGTTAACTTTGGTTATAAAGCAGCGATTTCAGTTATTGTGGGGACACTTGCAACAGCAATGTTCTTTTCTAAAGAGCTTCAAGGAAACTTAGACTCCGTAGGTGACGGAGATGGGAAACCTGACCCAATGATTTGGAAGTATATTATTCATTTAGTTTTCCTTGCTCTTGTTGTGGTATTTGCTCATCACATGGTTCTTTTCTTAGGTCTTTTTATCTTTTTTCTTGGCTTCACGACTATTACAGAGACCTACCAAGACAAAATTAAGCTTAAAGAATCATTACTCGTAGGATTCTTTCTTGCGGGGCTTGTAACTCTTGGGGCACTTCAGTCTTGGTGGCTTGGGCCGATTTTAAAAAGTCTTGATGACTTTGCTCTTTTTGTGGGGGCTACAGGTCTCACAGCAATTACAGATAATGCCGCTTTAACTTACCTCGGATCTCAGGTTGAAGGTTTGAGTGAAATCGCTAAATACTCACTTGTCTCAGGTGCTGTTGCAGGTGGTGGTTTGACTGTTATTGCAAACGCTCCAAACCCAGCGGGATATGGAATTCTTAAGGATTCTTTCGGCCAAGAAGGGATTAATCCTGTTAAGCTCTTACTAGGAGCTCTCGCACCGACGCTTCTATGTATGCTTATTTTTAGGGCGTTACCGTCGCTTTAGATTAGTTCGGCAGTTTGTTTAGGGTATTCCCAGAGATAGGTCCCTTCATTGGTTTTGATTCGACAACGAAAAACACCCAGTGGAGAAGCTCCAATTCTTTTCACTTTTTCAGTCCAGCGGTGAAGTTTATTATTAATTTTAGCTTGGATTCCCTGAGCTTTGAGGCTTTGTTTATTAACGTACTTAAGTTGAGATTCAAGGCTATTAATTTCTCGCTTTGATCTGAGAGAAATAATATTAAGCAATCTAATAATGTCTTCTAATTCGTTCGTAGAGATGGGTTGGATTCCCGTTTTAAGTTGAAAAACATTGTGAACGTTATTCATATTTCCCTTGTTGCAGCTTTCGTTGGACGTCCTTTTTAGCCTGATCTTGGCGTTTATCAAAGTGTTTTTTTCCTTTCCCAAGACCCATTTCTATCTTGACTAGTGAGCCTTTACAGTAGAGGGAAATAGGAACCAAAGTGAGCCCTTTAGCTTTCATAGCATGCTCAAGTTGTTGAATTTCCTTCTTATGGAGAAGAAGTTTTCGACGCCGTGTTTCGAGGTGATTATTTCTATTTCCAAACTCATAATGCGGAATGTTGAGGTTTTGGAGCCATGCCTCAAGGTTTTTATCAATTGTTGCAAAGGACTCTGAAAGTTTCGCTTTCCCAGCTCGTAAAGATTTAACCTCAGTTCCCATAAGCTCAAGGCCTGCTTCAAACTTCTTTTCAATTTGAAAGTCATAAAAAGCGCGCTTATTTTTTGCAATAATTTTAATGCCTGAAGTTTTTTTATTCATTTATTAATCTTTTATAGAGAGCGATTACCTGATCAAGCGATAGATCCTCGGCCCTCACCGTTGGTACAATTTCTTGCTCACTTAAGAATTCTAATATTCTTTCCTTGGGAAAGTCACTTTTTAGGCTGCCTGCCATTTGTTTTCGTCGTTGCGCAAAGAGTTTTCTTAAAAAAGACTCATATTTTTTGAATTCTTCAATTGGTATTAATGGTTGATCACGCTTGATATAATTTATCACAACAGAGTGAACTTCAGGGGGAGGATGAAAAGCTCCAGGTTTAAGTTTTAAAAGAAGCTCACTTTCATAAAAAGCATTAACGAGACAAGCAAGCGAACTATTTTTGTCACCGAGTAGTGTTTTGTCCCCGACCTCTCTTTGAAACATAAGAGTCATACAAGTGACATTCTTCCATTCAAGAAAATTTGTTAGAAGAGCAGCGCTGATATTATAGGGAAGGTTTGAAACAACCCAAACTTTTTTATCTTTAGCAGGTTCGTAATGATTAAGGTCAAACTTCAATGCATCCTGAAAAAGAATCGTTGGTGTTGGATTTACCTTTTCTAAGATTTCTTTGAAGCGTTCATCTCGTTCAACTAAATGAAGAGAAACACCTCGATCGGCAAGCTTTTGGGTGAGTGTTGCTGGTCCAGGTCCAACTTCAATAATAAAATCAAACTCAGCGAGGTTTTGATCAGAGATTTGATCAATAACTTCCTTATTCTTTAGAAAATGTTGTCCTAAGGACTTATCAGCTAGTACTTTCACGATTTTATGAAATTCTTCTTGTTAATAAACCGGCTCTTAGCGTCTATATCAAGGCACTCTGGGAAAGGAAAAGCATTTGAACGATTCCTATAAGCGAGGTTAGCGATCATGCTTGCATTATCAGTACAGTATCGAGGTTCAACAATCCCGATGTCCTTATATTTTTCTTTCAAGACTTCTCTGAGTCTTGAGTTACAAGCAACTCCCCCTCCGACAACTACAGGCAGGGTTGGAAATTTTGCCTTTATAAGTGAAAACTTTTTAGCAATCCCTTGAACGATAGTTTCTTGATAGCTGGCACAAAGATCTTTTATATTTTCAGGTAATAATACCGAGTCATCTTTTTCAATCATTAACCTTAATGAAGTTTTTAAACCAGAAAAACTCATATTGGGGTTCTCTGGTTCTTTGATGAGTCCAATCGGGAATGAATATTTTTTCTTATCACCTTCTTTAGCCTGTTTATCGATCCAGGGGCCACTAGGGTAAGGAGCTCCCATGAGTTTTCCGCCTTTATCAAAAGCTTCACCGGCGGCATCATCAATGGTCGAAGCTAAGACTTCCATCTCATTTTCACTCGTGACCTTTACGAAAAGGCTATGCCCACCGCTGAGAAGAATTCCAAGATAAGGGTAAGAAACACTTTTTGTTAAATGTATGGCTTCAAGATGGGCGAGCAGATGATTTGCGGGATAAATCGGTTTTTTATGAAAGAGAGCAAGGGATTTAGCGAGGTTTATACCTGTTAATAACGGACCTAAAAGTCCAGGGAAGCAAGTGACTCCAATAAGATCGATATCTTTAGATTGAATTTTATTTTTAGTTAGAATCTCTTCAAAAAGTGGCTGTAATTTCTTAAGGTGATTTCGAGAGGCAATCTCTGGAACGACGCCCCCCCATTCTTTATAGATTTCAATTTGTGAATAGGTCAGAGTGTCTATTAATTCTGCTCTTTCACCTTCTCCCTTTAATAAGGAGAGAGAAGTTTCATCACAACTTGTTTCAATTCCGAGTACCAATGCCATGGAGCCCACCATAGCAAGAATGGCAGAAATAGGGAATTACTTTAAAAGTGCCTTGGAGAGCTTTTTAAGAGTGTTATTCACACTCTTAATGAACTTCTTTTGTCCTTTGAGCTCTTTTTCTAAGGATTTGATTTTACGGTCTTGTTCTTCGATTTGGACCCGAAGTTCGTCCATACTATCTTTTTGAAACTGATCATTTTGACCTTTTCTTGAAATCTCACTGAAGTTCCCTTGCATCTGACTAACTTGTTCTTCGAGGGCTTTTGTTTTTACCATCAGATCTGCGAGCATCTGCTGGGATTGCTCTTCGCGAACGACTGTTTGTTCTTCTCTTTTAATTTGTTCCGCCGTTTTTAGACAGGAAACAAAAAGTCCTAATAGAATAAGGGATCTAAAAATTTTCATTAAATACTCCATCGGGGTCATTGGCTTCAAAGGCCTGACGTTTTAGGGATTGAAACTCCGCTCTCTCGGCATAGTATATTGAAGCCTTGGCGTATCGTTTAGCTTTATCGAAAAATTTCTTTTTATAAGCAGACTTTGCTTTGAGATAGGCAACTTCAGCTTTTCTGTAAAGAGCTGGTGAAAACTGAGCTGAGTTTGCTTCTTTGGCAGCAATGAAAGCTGCTTGAGCGAGACTCATTTCCATTTTGGGTCTTGTGGCGGTTAAGCCACAAGACTGTATTATAAATATTGATAGGATTAAAAGAAAAGGGGAGTACCGAATCAATCAAGTGCTCCTTTGGAAAATTACTTCGCAGTAACGACGAAGTTAGCTCTTCTGTTTCTTGCCCAAGCAGCTTCGTCATGGCCAAGATCAAGAGGTCTTTCTTTTCCGTAACTAATCGTTGTAATTCTTGAAGAATCTACACCCATAGCAACAAGGTAATCTCTAACTGCATTTGCTCTTCTTTCACCAAGAGCAAGGTTGTACTGAACACCACCTCTTTCATCGGCATGTCCTTCAACTTGAACTTGAACAGCAGAATTCGTTTTTAAGAAAGATGCATTTGCATCAAGGATTGATCTTGCAGCATCTGAAAGTGTCGATGAATCAAATGCGAAATACACAGTTGAAAGTCCACCGGCAGACATATTGTCTGAACTACCATTAAGTTCAAGAGACAAACCTTGGTCAGTCATTTCTCCGTCTGAGCCTGTGATTGGATCAGAGTCGTCTCCACTTTGTGTACTTGATGAACAACCCGCAAGAAAAAGTGCCCCTACGAGAAATAGCGCTGAGAAAGTTGCTTTCATATTAAACTCCTTTATTTGTGTCTTATTTTAATGAAACTTATTTTATATGACAAAAACCTTTACTGCTACCAGAAGTTCGTTAAAATTTTGACAATGAAACTATTTACGATTGTTTTTTATTCACTTTTGTTTAGTCATAACCTTTATGCAAAAAAAATAAAAAAAATTCCACAACATTATCTGACTAAATCAATCAAACTGGGTAACTCAACCAATAATGTTGAAGTCTATGTCCATTATCCCAATCACCGCTCAGCTTTTGCTGTAAAAACGTTAAAAGTCTTAGAGAACGATATTCCTAAAATTCATGAATATTTTAAATATATTCCCCAATCTGAAGTTCATATTGTTATTAATCTTCAAGAGCAAGTAGCAAATGGAGCGGCGGGTGTATTCCCGAGAAATACAATCTATCTTCATGATTTTCCACCTGTAGGAATGGAGACTCTCTCTGTATCTGCTGATTGGGCAAGAATTCTTATTATTCATGAGTATATTCACATTCTCACTTTAGAGATGACGACAGGGGTTTTCGATATTCTTCGTTACGGTTTTGGCTCAACAATGAAGTGGGCTCAGTTTACACCGCGTTGGTTTGCTGAAGGAATGGCCGTTTGGGCAGAGACCCACTTTACGGAAGAGGGACGATTGAGGCATCCCCTTATACGCTCACAAATAAAGAAGCTCCTTTTTGATGAAAAGTCTTGTAAGGATCCGCTTTGTTGGGATGATCCTTGGCACTATCCTTCAGGTCAACTGCCTTATTGGATGGGGGGAATGCTTTTTGAGCATATGGAGAAAAAGAAACCTGGAGTTGTTTCTTGTATTGCCAAGGATTACTCCGGAAATCTTCCGTTGATGTTGGATAATAGTTTTGTTGATTGTTATGGGAAAACAGTACGTTCAACATTTAAAGAGTTTCGGTCTCGAATTCTTAGTTCGAAGAAAATTCCTGGTCAGTGGTGTGCTTTTAAGAATGATTATCTTTGTGAAAAAATCTACGAGAGGTTTCACAACATCGATTGGTTTAGAGGGACTGTTGATACAGAAGAAATTAGTGCCTTTGTTGTCATGCCGACCTATAAAGGGAATTTCATGACTAGAAGCGAAGGGGAGCTTTTAGTTATTTACGATAAAGAATCAGGAAAATTCCGAAAACACTTTCTAGATCTTCCTATTGAACGAATTTATCGGCTAGACGGCGCGAACCAGGACGATGATTTTCTTATTTCATTACTCTATAGAAGAGGAAGTGGAGTGAATCGTAATATTGCTAGGGAGTATAAGCTCTATAATAGTAAGAAAAAAGCAGTAAGAGGTATGGGAAAAAGGGGGCAACTTGAGAATTGTCACACTCTTTTGCATTACCGCACCAAGACACCTGTTTGTTTAAGTTATGGCAATTCTCGTTGGAATCTAAGAAAGTATCTTTATAAAGATGAAAAATATAATTCAAAACTTATCTATGAATTTCCTTCCCTTGAAAGAGTTGAACCTGAAAAATTAGTCAAAGATAGCCTCTCTTTTAAAATTTCATCGAGTTATAAGAAATCCGGGACTCCTCTGACTCTTTCCTTGAAAAGCCTCAATAAGATTGAGCCGGACGATGTTCCAAATGTGGAAAACGATAAAAAATATTCTGGAGTTAAGTACTTAACACCAAATTACTTACTTCCCTTTCTTTTTACGGGTGGAAATTTAACGTCACTTGGGCTTTTGACAGGCTTGAATGATCCCCTTGTTAATCACTCTGTAAACATAGGGCTTTTTTATAACTTCGGCCTCGATACTGATGATTCTCCTTACTCTGGTAATATTAGCTATTTTTATGACAATCAAAATAATTGGATTTATGGAGGGGGTTATAATAAATTTATCTCCCAATCATCCTCCGCTGATAACCTAGTCAATGTTTTCGAAACAACCTATCTACAAACAACTCACTCTTCGTGGATAGATTCAAAAAATTTGATTTGGGAAAAATCTTTAGCCGTTAGTAAAAGTTCGGAAGGGGATATTCTTGGAAACTTAAGAAAACTTAAAACCTTAAGGTTTATGACTTCTCTTTTAAACCAAGTCAATTCAAAGTCTGACTTTTATCAAGGAGCAGAACTTTTCCTGGCTCCGATGCAGGTTCAAAACTATAGTGAAAACCCTTACTTTGGTCTTGAAACGAATTTTAAAGTATGGTTTCAACCGAGTGAAATGACTCGTTTAACCTTTCAAGGTGCTTATGGTTTTGTTGACACTGACAATTTAGCGGATGGTACTATCTATGGAGGTGGAGCGACGGATGCTTTTACAGGGAACTTTTTTTATCCTTCCTATTTAATTCCTTTTACAAATATTTTTGGAAAAGATATGACTCAAGCAAGAGTGACTTTTACTTGGAATTTCTTTAATCCCTATAAGTTTGCTAAGCCGATGACTTTGTACCTGAAGCGATTAGAACTATTACTGGGAATGGAATATATGAAATCCGATTTTCTCATCAATCCTGATGCTACAACCTCAAGTGAAGTTTTTGTCAGTGACCCTTCAGTAAGTTCTACTTTTTTTGGGATTCGAACTGTTACGGATATTTTATATATTTTTCCACTGAATATAGACTTTGTTTTTTCTCGTTCTAGCAATGAAGTTTATGATGGAAGTTTTCGTCTTCTTATTGCACCCTTTCTTACTTTCTAGAACATTTGTCAGTCATCTGACGGGCAAGTCAAAGCACTGACTTAAATCATAAATCTACTTCAAATTAGAGACATTAAAGTTGGCATTGGAATTGCTTTATTAATAGGTGGAGCAGGAGCATCCAAAGAAAATGGATTTTCTTTTTAGGGGATTTAGAAGAGGGATTTTCTAAGTTTAAGGTAAAAGAAGGGAGTAGGCATGAAGCCCTCCCTTTTTTTTTATCAACTCTATTTATAGAGATGACAAGAATCTGACAATTAAATTAATTGACCCCTTCCGCTACTTTATGTTTTTATAAACCATGCGCCTTTATCTCACGCTCATTGGATTACTTATACTTTCTGCTTTTGGAGTGGGGTATTTTGGATTCTCTTTCAAAAATAACTACACACCGACCAATGAAGACAAACTCGAGATTAGAAATGTTAAACAACGCTTTAGTAAGCTCTATCCAACTTTAGCTTCTCTGAATCTCACGACTCTTTATCCAAGCAAGGCCCATCAAGAGCTTATTTCGACTCGACAGCCCTTAATTAAAAATGGAGATGTTTTTTTTACGAAGAATAATTGCTTTGATGTGATTAATGCTTTGTCTTCAAATTTTAATGATCACAAGGTTGTGTTCTGGGAAAAGTTCCGTTGTGGAGATTCTAAGCGATTACCAGGGTCTTTCTTTTCTCTCCCTCCTTATGTTCACCCAAGTGGTCATTCTTATGTGTATCTTTTTTATAGATTGATGGGGCCAAAGAAAATTGACCAAAGTTGGGTTTTTAATCACTTCAAATTTATTAAACTCCAAGAATACCGTTATTTTAAAAATGCTTTAGGATCAGTTCCTGATAAGTATTCAATACTTTCAACTTTAAATGAAGATGAAGGTAATCTGATTATGAAGTCTTCTCCAAGTGTTCTAACGAACGATTTCTACTTAGTTTTAGATTGGGATATCTTTAACTTCTTTGAAAAAGTTTATTATGTTTATCCTCGTAAAGACTTTGAAGACTACCTAGAGAAAACTAAATTTACGGTAAGTTTCATTAAGAGTAATCAACGTTGTTTACTTCGTGATGGGGGGCTTTGCTGGAACTTTTCTCTGGCTCACCTGATAAAAAGATCTGGAACAACGAATCTTTTACTCGCGTTCTTATTAGTCATTTTCATCATTATTGGTGGTGTCATTATTTATACTCTTATTTCTTCTGAGAGGAATGAGGACGAAAAGAGAAAATTCGCTCTGCGAGTGCTTAGTCATGAATTAAGAACACCTTTAACGGGCCTTCTTTTAAAACTTGAAAGTTTACTCGGTAAGCTGGATCAATTTGATGACTACTCCCAAGAAAAACTTATGAAAATTACTTCAGATGCTCATCGGCTAAGAAGGTTAATTGAAATGAGTAATCATTATTTAACGGCTTCACATAAAAACAAAAATATTACAAAAATAAAGAGTCAAAGGTTAAGTTCACTTAATGATTTTCTTCAGAATATTTGTGATGACTATCCGGTTGTCGAATTTAAGTCACTTGAAAAGGATCAAGAAATTATAGTCGATGAATATTGGTTGCAGGTATGTGTGAAAAACTTGATTGAGAATGCAATCCTTCATGGAGAGAAACCGATCAAGCTCTCAGCGAATCTATCTAAAAGAGGGGTCGAAGTTGAAGTTGAAGACTCTGGAGTTTGTGAATTTGAGAATCTTGACGAAATGACCCAAGAATTTAAGAAGGGAACAAAAAGCCAGGGAACTGGCTTAGGTCTCAATATTGTGAAGAAGATCGTAAAAGAAATGGGAAGTAAATTTGAATTTAAAAAGAACCCAACTCGTTTTACAATCATAATGGGCCAGCAAAAGGAATAAGCATGACGAAACTATTACTTGTAGAAGATGATACCAGCCTTGGAGAATCACTTACTGAATATTTAGGTAGAGAAGGCTTGGAAGTCACATGGGCTAAGAACTTAGCAGAAGCAAGTGATCAACTTTCAAAAAATAGTTTTGGAGTTGTTATTCTCGATTGGATGCTTCCTGATGGCCAAGGGATAGATTTACTTAAAGATAATGATGGGGGGAAAAATATAAGTTGCCCCGTGATAATGTTAACGGCACGAACTGAGCTCTTAGATAAAGTTATTGGTTTAGAATCCGGAGCCAGTGACTATCTCACAAAACCTTTTGAACCCCGAGAGCTGGTTGCGAGAATCAGAGTTCAATTAAGAACAAAATCTCCTCAAGAAGAAACTTCAGATATTGTTATTGAAAGAAAAGATCTCAAAATCGATGGTAAAACTCGAGAAGTCTATTATAAGGACAGCGAGATTTATCTTACTAAGATGGAATATGAACTTTTAAAGCTTTTGGCGGAAAACCCAGGAAGACCTTTTACGAGAGATGAGCTCTTGAATAAGGTTTGGGGATTTGAGTTCACGCCTTCTACTCGAACAGTTGATACTCATGTTCTTCAGCTTAGACAGAAGCTTGATGAAGACATGATTGAAACTGTGAGAGGCGTAGGTTATCGATTTAGTAGGAATTTTACTGAAGAAAGTTAGTTCCTGAGTATTTCGCTCAGTCTCGATTATAACTCATAAAGATTCACCCTCGAATTCCGATAAGATATAGAGTGATCAAGCGAGGTAGACTCATGGGTGAAATCATTGATTTTAATAAGAAAAGAAAAGAAACAATCGAGCAGAAACGACGTCAGTTCGAGAGGATTTTCTTTGATGAACTAATTGGCTGTTATACTGCGATCGATGATGGACAAAAAATTATCCCGGTCGATATCGTTGATATTTCTAAGAGTGGTTGTTTAATAGAGATTGCGAAAAGTGCTGGCGGAGAAAAAGAATTTGAAATTGATTCTGAAGTTTCAATTCGACTCTATTTCACTAAAAAATCTTATATCCCTTTGGTTGCTAAAATCGCGAGAGTTGAAGAAGCGACAAACACGAGAGGAGTCGAAGTTTTCCATTTTGGAGCAGAATTCGATAGCTCTCTTCCTGGACATCATGTGTTAGAAGCTTTTGTGGATTTTGTTAGTAAGTTCGCAGAATTCTCGCGCGTCGATAACGAATCAGAGAAAGTATACTTTTTCTAATTTTTCAAAATGCGTCAAATTGTGTAGAACAGGCCTATGAAAATAGGCATCCTAGGATCTAGTCTCGAGGCCCTATACCTTGCAGCATATTTTGTGGAGTTAGAAGCTCATGTCACCCTCTTTGGGGGAGCAGACCCATTAGAGACTCAAAAGTATTATCAGTCTGAATCAGACGCAGATTATTGGTTTAGTCTTTTGAAAAAACTACAAGGAAAAATTGTTTTTAATAGTGATCCCATTGAGAGGATTCAAAAATCGTATCTTCAAAATTTTGATGATGTAAAAAGGATGAAAGATACCTTTCGAGTTGTTACTGAGAAGAATGATTTAGAGTTCTACGAGGACTTTGATTTTTTAATTCAAGGAGAAGACCTTAGTCGTCTTCAATCTTTTCTCGGGGGAAGCGCACCTGCTATCAATGAAAAGAAATACAAGAAAAACGAATTTAACTATTATTCAGAGAACGATCTTAATGAAGAAACACTCTCTTCGTTGAAAGGAAGCATTGCTATTTGGGGTGATTACAATAAAGAATTATTAAATGATGTTTTGAAAAATAATTCGTTAGAAATCCATTTCTTTCATCAATCAGAAGAAAATTCGTTTCTTTTAAATTATGAAAATCAATTTAAAGAGGAGATTCTTAGATTCGAACAAACGAAAGAAGTGGAACCCAAGAGAAGAGTTTTCGAATATCCTAAAATGAATATTGTGAGTCTCGATTACTTAGAAGATAGAGAGAGACTTTACTTAACTTTGGAAATTCCTGATTTTCGCAGTCAAGATGTTCATTTTACTCAAAAGAAAATTTCGACCATCGCTATCGACTTTATACTCCACTTCAGGGCCCTTAAACCAAGTTCGAGGCAATATAATTCGTTTCTGCTAGAAAATGAGCCAGGATATTATAAAATAGAAGCTGGAGAGTGGAAGAATTTAGATCAGTTACAGACGACGGCAGAAAAATTAAAAAATGACTTCTTACAGTACTTTACGAAACTTTAGTTTCCTTATTCTTTTACTGGCCTGTTCAGGCGGCGATCTGAAAAGAAAGCAGCTTCAAGAAGGAACTGCTCAAGAGTTTGGGCAAATTTCAGAGTATTTCTTACCTCTAATTCCAAAGTGGATTGATTTCTCTACAACAGGTCAATGCTTTAGAGGATCAGAAGTTCATTATCTGAATTATAGAAAACTTCATGAATCTTATAGTTATAACTATGAACAAATCATTCAGCTACAAGGACTTTTCAATGACACTTTTTCTGGCCTCCAGGAAACAAAGGCAACAACATTAGAAGATCGTAATGCGACTTTTTATGAAGTGGTTGAAAAGATGAATGGAGGGGTGAAGTATATTTCTCTACCAGAATATGATCGTTTTTATCTTGTTTGGATTGATCGAATGAATAAAAATGAGCTAGAAAAATGGTTAGAGCAATATAGAGAATCTGACTATATGAACCAAGGTGTTCCAGTCCTCTTGTCATTCTGTTATACAAAATCTGAACTCTTAAAGCAGATTGATCTTTGGGATTTCGAAGAAGATTACCCACACGTGATTACCTCCGAGGCTTTTTCAATCTACAATGAGGACTTTAATCAAGGACCTCGTTTCTTCGCAAACTTAACGAGCCTTTTTCCCAAAAAGAGCGAGGTCTACTTTGTGGCCAAAGAAGTTAACCAGTCTGTAGATCTAAAACAAATTCTCTTTCAACAAGGTTTTAAGAGAATTCCTTTTAATTAATTTGAAATTGAGGTTGAATTTGTTGAACCATTAGTTGGAGATACTTTTTTCCATTAAAGTGGTTAATGTTCAAGATGGCATCAACAATAAGTGGGTTTTGGTCTTGAATGCTATAGAGTTGTTCTGGGTCGAGAGTTCCCCACTTATTCACATAGAAGAAACTAATTCCGTTAAGACTTTTGTAAAAATTATTTTGTTTTGTTTTCGAACTGAAATTCCAACGAACATGAGAGTCTTTTAGAATAGAGTAGCTGGTAAGGTAAGCGTCTTTGATCCTAAAGATAGGTATTGAGTTTCCGTTACCAAAAGGTTCCATATAGTGAAGAGCTTCAGCAAGTTCAAAGTTCATATCGTTGAGGCTAACCTCTAAATCAAAAGACTCAGTCTTAGTTCTAAGAATTTCAGGAATCGTTTTGAGATATTGATTAATTTTCTCTTTGAGTAAGGGGAGGTTCTCTTTTTTCATGCTTAACCCGGCAGCAGCTTTGTGCCCACCAAATTTAAGAAAAAGATCTTTGCAATGATCAAGCGCCTTGAAGAGATCAAGCTCTCCTGCAGTTCGTGCAGAAGCTTTAATGATTTTAGGGTCACTGGTACCAGTAAAAACAATGGCTGGAATCTTAAAAGTTTCAACCAGTTTAGAGGCAACAATACCGATAACCCCTTCATGCCAATCCTCTCGGTAAACAATGTTGATAAGAGGGTTGGGTTCTGTCCAAGTTTTCTTGATATCTTCGACTGCTTGTTCACTCACTTCTTTTTGAATTACTTTTCTTTCAAAATTAGAGTTTGTAATGGTGAAGTAGTGTTTCTGGGCCTTCAGGGGATCTGGTTCAACTAATAACTGAAGTGAAACTTCTGGGTGATCGAGTCTTCCTCTTGAATTAATATTAGGACCGATCAGGAAAGAGCATTTTTCACTCTCTAAAAAGTCTTTCACGGTGTCTTCGGGTTTTAAAAAGTTTTGAAGACCAGGAATATTTGTTTTGGGAAGTTGTTTAAGCCCGTGACGAGTGAGAACTCTATTGGTGTGGCTCAAGTTGGCCAAGTCACAAATTGTTCCAATAGCTACAAGTTGCAAGAGTGGGTAAAGAGAAGGAACAGTTTTTCCTTTTTCTTCTAGCGCCTTCTTAATATTAAGTGCCAAGGCAAAGGCAACCCCAACTCCGGCGAGATGTTTTAAGTCTTCAGCGACTTTTTCATCTCTACGGTTAGGATTAATAACTGCGTAAGCCTTTGGAATATACTCTTTCGCATCTTTATGATGATCCGTAATAATGAGATCGATATCTTTATCATGAGTGTATTCGGCGGTTTCAAGATTACTAATACCGCAATCAACAGTGATAAGGAGTTTTACTCCTTTTTCAAGTGCCTGATCGATAGAAACGGGATGAACTCCATAACCTTCAACGAAGCGAGAGGGTTGGAAGAGTTCAACTTCAACATTGATTGATTTAAAAAAATGAAAAAGAAGAGCACAAGAAGTCGTTCCATCAACGTCGTAATCCCCATAAATTCCAATTTTTTGATTTTTATCCAAGGCTTCCAGGATTCTTTTCGTTGCCTTGTCTAGGTCGAGTAGTGAAGTTAGGTCCTCAGTGTTTTTGAGATCCCAAGAAAAAAAGCTTTTGATTTCATCACTTGATTCAAAACCACGCCGCTTCAGAAGTTCTCGAACAACGGGATTAATTTTAAATGAATCTTTCTCCGCTTGGGGAGTTGTCGTGTTGAGGTTTTCCATGGATGAGTTATTTTATCGGGATAATAGAGGCTTGGATAGGGACAATGAGCTAGGGGTAAGTCGTTGATTTTGTTACCAAATGACGTAGAGACCTTTGATCAGTTGGACTTCTTCCATCTCCTCCGCGTCATTGAAGAGAGAGTGAAATTTAGCTTCTTCTTGATTGTGAATTTTTGCGAAGTAATGACTTGGAAGAAAGGACTTGCGGCACTGATGGCATTTTTCGAGCTCGTGGGTTGTTTCATTGAGGTGGCCGCAAACATGGCATTTCTTAAAGATGATCTTTTTTCGATTTGACCGTTTAATGTTCTTAGAACTCTCGTTCATTCCTACCTCTATGATGCTTAGTCGGAAAATTTTGCCGGAGACTTTAGAGAAAAAAGATAACTGAGTGGGGGACTCAGAATACGTAGCCACCACCAAGGGTTACTGAATATTCATCACGGTTAGTGTTGATATCAACGGTTGATTTAACAGTAGTTGGAACACCGAGGTTAGCTTGATAGGGGAAAGTAGAAATTTCACTCTCTCGTTCGCCAATAGTAAGAATATTTTTTTGAACTTTAAAAATAAAGAAAAGCCCATTTTGGTTCATGATATTAAAACCGACAGCGAGATTTTGAGTGATAAGTTGTTCTGTAACTGATGAGTAATAGTATTCAGAATCGATATAGTCATAATAAAAATGTTCGTATTTTGATTCAGAGATAGCGTAGCCTACACCAACTTGAACAAAAGGCTCGATATAGTTTCTTTCTGAAATTTGAAAAGTCATATAAAAACGTTGAGCAAACTCAGCTCCGGTAATCGAGTTATCATTTTCTTGTTCGCTGATATTGATTGGGATTTCTTCACTGGCTTTGTCTGTGAAATGGTCTCTATTAACATAATGAAAGAAATTCACTTGAGAAGATGTTGAAAAAGATCCCAGTTTAAACCGATAACCAAGCCCAAGTGAGGGACCGATGAGAGGAAGACTGTCTGTAGGTCTGACTTGTGCTTGTTTTCCATCAAAGAAGTTATCGCTTTTATACATTAATAAAGATGTCTCAAGGTTCATAAAAAAGTGAGATTTCTTAAAGTTGGGACTGATAAAATCTTTTTCTCTAAAGAAAATGTTTTCTTCTCCAGAATCAACAAAGAGCTTTTCTTCTTTTTCTAAATTATATTTCTCAGCGCCTTCGGGGTCGTACTCTTGAGAGAAGCCGATTGAAGTCAATAAAAGTGAGAGTATTAAGAGTTTCATGGTTTTGTGTACCAGTCCGGAATGTCATACTGTTCTTCATCACAGTTTGAGACTGGAACAACAATCCCTGTATTGTCTGTTGAAGAATAAGATTGGATGGATGAGTATTCACATTTATCAGCTTCCTCTACTCGGTCGGCAAAGTCGGTTTCGTTAATGTCAGGGAAGTCTGCTGTCTGTCGGGCGAGAGCATAGGTAACGACTGATTGTTCTGTTTCTGTTCCCGTTTCACTACGTTCAATATTTCTTTCAACTAAGTTAAAGAATTGAAAAAAAGCAGGAAGATTATTGTTTACGAGGTTGCTGAAGGTAAACCGTTCAATATCAGCCTCTTGATCATCCCCAGTACTATCAGAGGTATCAAGAGTGTAGTTGAAATTACTTGTTGAATCAGTGTAGGAGTTATTGATCTCATTATCCTCATCGATTGTACTGATCGTACACATCGCTGCTTGGATAACTTCCCATTGTTCTGAGTTTTGAGTAAGCGTAATTTTATAAACGACGTCCTTGTTTTCTCTGAACACAGGGTATTCATTTATGGCCGCAAGGTCATTCTCGTTTTCACTCACAAAAATAAAGAGACTCTCTGTGGCTGAGTCATATTTCAGAACGACAACATCAAGTGTTTTTGAATCTTCTGTGATGGTAAAATAATCTCCGCGGCTGAGACCAACTAGCCCCGAGTTTGAGTTTGCTTTTAAGGTTTCAATAAGACTTTCAGTTGCAGTTAAACACTGAGCACTTTGAGCATTTTGAATGGCCGTTTTTTGAGTATCGGTAAGGCGATCCCAAATGTATTCATCATCCCTAGTGCCGCATGCGGTCAGTAGAGCGATAATTAAAAGAGTTTTGAGAAACATCATTCTTAAATTTTCCACTCTGTTTCTTAAGAATACAAACCTTTTTAGGTCATTTTTGAAAATCAATTTGAATTTGGGGGGAAGTTTTCAGAAAAGTTTTTATTGATAGTCTTATTGGAGAGGATGAAGGAAACACCCTCTCCGGAATTAAAAATTAATCAACAAATTTGTGACCATACTTTCTAAGGAATTTAGAAAGCGATCCAACTTTATCAAGAGTTCTAATCGCTCTTGTAGAAAGTCTTAATCTGATTTTCTTTCCAGACTCAGGATCAAAAACAGTCTTCATTTGAAGATTCGGTTTTTGAGTCATTTTCGTCTTGATATTAGAGTGAGAAACTTTGTTCCCAACGAGACGTCTTTTACCAGTTAAATCACATACTCTTGCCATGCTAGTATCCTCTATAAGTTGCTGTGAGGAATACTTATAGGAAATTCGCTCTAATATGACAAGTCGCTTTAAACAGATTCTGCGATCGATTGTGCATCGAGTCCATGTTTCTGGTACAAATGGGCTGCTTGGTAAGCTGACTGACCGAAAACTCCCTTCACCCCAAGGCTTGTGACCTTCTTAAGAGCACTGGGATCAGCTTGAGCAATCTGGTGAACGAGGAAGGATCCAATCCCGCCAGCGACTTGGTGATCTTCAACTGTGATCAGGTGTCCTTTATGATCATTGAGAAGTTTCACGTATTTCTCGGCATTTACCTGATTGAGAAAACGATGATTGATAACTCCAGCCTCAATACCTTTAGAAGCTAGAATTTCTTTTGCTGCCAGTGCCTCATGAAGCAGAGGACCAGTCGCTGCAATGAGAACGTCCTTACCCTTAGTGACGAGTTGATCGTCCCATGATTGAACCGGATCAACGGCCTCAACTGCTGGGACAAAGTTTTCTCGACCGACAAAGAAAACATAAGAGTTTCCCTGTCCTGCTTTTTTATCCGCATCAAGTTTTCGAATCGCTTGCTCCATAAGAACTTCGGCTTCTTCTGAAGTGGCAACATTGATAACTTCAACATTAGGAATTGAAGCGATTGCAGAGAAATAAGTTAATGATTGGTGACTGGCACCATCAGCTGCATCTTGAAAACCGGTATGAGAGAAGGCTGCAATCATCGGGCAGTTTGAAAGTGAGGCCATGATGAGTGGAAGGTTTCCTTTCGTAATTCCAAAAGCTGCAAAAGTATCGACGAGGGGAATATACCCAGCCTTAGACCAACCAGCAGCGGCACTGACCATATTGCTTTCAGCAATCCCAAGATCAAAAGAGTCTTGTGGATTTTCTTTATGAAAAGGAGCAAGTCCCGTTGATCCTTGAAGGTCTGATGAAAGACTTACAATTTTGAATCCTTCTTTTTTTAGTTTGTTAAGGGCGCGACCAAAACCAGCTTGGGCTTTTTCTGTTGTCGGTCCGCTACTTGAACTTGCCGGGGCTTTAGTAAGGGCCTCACCCCAAGAGAGAAATTCCTCAGGAGCGTTGCCTGCCCAAAGTTCTTTTATGAAATCCGTAATTCCAGTATCGTATTTTTTTAAAGGGAATCCGTGACCACCGCTCGCATTTTCTTCAGTGGCCTTAATCCCATAACCTTTTACGGTTTTAAGTCTTAGGCATGTTGGTTGAGTTTTTGCCATTTCGAGGCCTTGCTCAATAGCTGAATAGCAGGTTTGGAGATCATTTCCTTTTTCCACTTCAATCACTCGCCATCCAAGAGTCTCTAAAGAATTAAAAGTTGGGGCCATATCAAAAGCATCAATCATACGACCGGAGAGTTTCGTTTGGTTATCTGAAATAATCAGCATAAATGGATTGATCAGACCTTTATGATGGAGTCCTGGAATTGCAGCGAGCGCTTCTTTCGCTTCACCTTCCATGCAAGCACCATCGGAGATAGAGTTAATTGTGATTCTTTTGTTTCCAGATTTTTTATCGGCCATTGCTAGACCTTGAGCTTGAGGAAGCGAAGATCCAAGCGGACCGTTACTTAATAGAACCCCCTCTGGATAAAGATGAGATTCTCCATGACCAGTAAGTTTGCTATCAAGACTACGAAAACCCTTAAGATCATCAAAACTTAAGTCACCGAAACCATGAAGCGCTCGAAGGGCATAAACTCCATTTTCTGCGTGGCCAATATCATTAACGAAGTTATAGGAGTCAAACCAGTTTTTCGTTTGGAACATAATCTCATGAAGGGCTGACATGGCCTCGGCCATGGCTGCTGGACCTCCCCAGTGGCAAGCAGCGCCTCCATTAACAGCATGGAGGTTCATTAGGGCCAACAAGCTTCTTGTCGCTCTAGGATCTGCGCATTTGTGTTCAGTCCCGTCTTTAGCAGAGACAGCAATAGAGTATTTAGGTTCTGTTTGGGGTGCGGGGTGAAGAGCCATAAGACTTTCCTTGGATGAGATTTGCCTCCAGTATATTGAGGGCGTAATATCGTGACAAGGTAAACGATGTCATCAGATTTAAAGCGCGAGCGACTCTACGTTTTTATTTTAGCAGCTCTCCAATTCTGCCATATCTTAGACTTTGTGATCATGATGCCCTTGGGGCCGATGTTCATGCGAGAATTTGATATTACTCCTGCGCAGTTTGGGATTCTCGTTTCTTCTTATAATTTAAGTGGAGCCCCCTTTACTCTACTCGTTGGTTTTGTCGCTGATCGATTTGATAGAAAAAGCTTTATTCTCGCGAACTTGTTGGGATTTATTCTAGCAACAGTTTACTGCGGTCTCTCAAGTACATTCGAGCAACTTGTTATTGCTAGAATTCTAGCGGGTGCTTTTGGGGGGACCCTCAATGCAGCCATTTTTGCAGTGATAGCAGATTTGATCCCTGAAATCCGAAGAGGTCAGGCGACGGGAACCGTAATGTCTTCTTTTTCAGTGGCATCAGTTCTTGGAGTTCCCTTAGGGCTTACAATCGCAACGGCTTATAACTGGCACCACACGTTTCTTTTCATCGCGGCCGTCACTGTCGTCATTTGGTTTGCGGTGCTTGTTTATATTCCAAAGATGAGAGGGCATTTAGGTGAACCTTTCAATTTAAAGAATCTATATAAGCATTATACTTCTGTGGCGATGAACCCTAATTACCGAATGTCTTTCCTTTTTATTATTTGCATTGGATTTGCTTCTTTTCTTCTAATTCCTTTTATTTCTCCTTTTGCTGTTTCAAATATAGGAGTTTCTGAAAAAGACCTTCGGCTTATCTATTTATTTGGCGGAGCTTTTACTTTTTTTAGCGCCCGTTATATTGGAAAACTTTGTGACCAATGGGGGAGCCTTAAAACCTTCTACCTGGTCGCTCTTTTAAGTTTAATCCCAATCTCTATTTATACTCATTTAGAAAATACGTCTTTGGCTGTTACGATTATCGTTACCACTTTTTTCATGATGACGGTCTCAGGAAGGTTCGTTCCTTGTGTAACGATGGCCACGCATAATCCTTCCCCAAAAGATCGAGGGGTTTTTATGAGTTTCTTTAATGCTCTAAGAGCACTCTCAACGGCTTCGGCGGCTTATGTTGCAGGTCTTATTGTGAGCGAGGGAAGCATGGGAGAACTCATTGGTTATGAAAAAGTGGGGTATTTCTCCATTGTTATGGCCTTGCTATGTTTTTATCCGGCGACTCGTCTTTATAAACAGATAACATTGAAGCCTGTCAGTTAATGTGAGGCCGAGTTTTCTTGAATACCTGATAACAAAACTCTACACTTTTTATAGATAAGAAAATTCGAAGTACCAAAGGATGGTAGCAATGAAAAAACTAGGGATGTGTTTACTATTAGTTTTGAACATCGGTTCAGCTAACGCTTATTACCAAACATTTGTAAAAAAAGTTGATTGGGGACTCTCTAAAGCCTCAGCAATGAATTCAAGAAATACTGAATTTAAAAAAGTTATTGAGTTCGAAGATGCGAGCACGACGAGATTTCTTTTCTCGGAAGTAAAACTTGGACAGGGAAACTACTTAAGAATTGATTTTCCCTATAAAAAGAAACCTCTTTTTCTTAATGACCGAATTATCAAGGGGTTTGGAAACGGAACTCCTTACTTAAGAGGAGGAAAGTTTAGGCTTTCAATTGTTCTTAAAAACAAAAGTCGATTTGGTGGTTTAAAAATTGCTCAAATTGAAGCGAATAGACCTTCTAATAAAATGAAAAGACGAACCATTTGCGAAGGTGATGACCGAGTCGCATCTGATGAGAAAAAAATGGGTCGTATGATGAGAGACACTAAAGGGAACGGAGGGTGTTCAGGAGGAATGTTCTCAAAAACTTGTTTGATTACAGCAGGTCACTGTCTTAGTACGACAAAGATTGTGGAATTTCAGGTTCCAGAATCTAGCGAAAGTGGAAGCCCAAATCCAGCTGAACCAGAAGATCAGTACGCAAAAGTTGAAGTGATTGATACTGAAAATGAAGGACCTGGACAAGACTGGTTAGTCGCTCGTTATGATGCCAACCCCATTACAGGAAAATTCCCAGGAGAGGCTCAAGGTTTTTATGAAGTTAATGCTGATGAGTTAAATAAAGGTGACATGGTTCGAATTACTGGTTACGGAATTGAAAGAAAAGAGAAAATTAAAAGCCAAACTCAGCAAACAAATGCTGGAGAGTTAATAAAATTTGAGCCAGCTCTTAGATATAGAGTTGATACTGAGCCAGGAAACTCTGGAACTCCAGTCGTTGATGAAGCGACAAACAGTATTATTGGTGTTCACACTCATGGTGGCTGTGGAAATAACAGTGGTTCCAATCAAGGAACTTCGGTTCACTTTAGTGAAAGGTTTCAAGCAGCGATCAAAGCTTGTTTGGAAGCTGAAAGAAAAGATTTAAGAAATCGTAGATAAGTTTCCCCAAGGTGGCGGGTTCTCAAGGATGAGTCCTGCTTCCTTTTTTCCATTTTTCATTCATCTTCCTACTATCTAAATAAAAAATAAAATAAATTATTTTAGCTGGTTTAAGAGCTTTTCTTTTTCAGATTCTGAAAGTTTAAATGGCCAGGGGGGCATAAGGTTGTTTTTGACGAGGTATTTAATGGCGAGGAAGTTTTCTTTTTTTATTTTAGATCTTTCCCAGAAATTTTCTCCTCCATTGTGACATTTGATACAGGTTTCACTTTTTAAATATTGATGATTATCTGATTTAGGTTGTTGGAGAGTTCCATAGCTTTTGATTCTGATATTCCACTGGAGAACCTTTAATTTATCTAGGAGTGTGACCGATTTGGGATTTGGATTGATGGTTCTTGGCCCATTAGAGTGACACATATTACAGTCAACCTTTAGTGGAATCTCCTCGTTATCTTTGAGTTGGTGAAAAGTTGTAGTTTTGGTCTTTTTATCAACGATAATTTTCACTTGATCCCATTCAGACTTCGGATAATCAAGTCCATGATGACTTTGATTCATCATCCAGATATCATTATCACCTTCTTCCTCTAGCCAAACTTCATTGAATACAGGCTTGTTATTTTCAACTTTTGACTCTGTCGATTTGAAAACTACTTTTAGGGGAAGGGACGGTAACGAGAAATACGTTACCGCCAGTAATGGTAGGACTATTTCAATTTTGAACATTTGAAATCAATCTTGTGGGATGGGTCTTTAGGTAGTTCTAAAGTTGCATGATGGGTTGTAACTAGATATTTATGACAACCAGCTCTGTTACAATTTTCCTTAAACTCAGACATACTAAATAGTTTAATTTTTGCGTGAAGTTCTGAAAGAAGATCTTCAACCTTAAAGAGTTCATCATTTCCCAGTTTTGATTCAAGTTCTCCTGAAAACTTAGCAAGTAGAGTTGGGGCTTTTGCATAAATACTTTTGTATCCATACCAAAGAGCCTTAACTTGATTTTCCTGAGATTTAACCTTGAGCTCATCTCCAGCTCCACCTTTGCAGTCAAAGCTAGCTGCTTGGCTGAATTGAGAGATTAACGACATTATTAAGATAGTTTTTTTCACTTTTTCCTCCTCTGTTTTAAGTGATGAGACAAAATAGAGCGGAAAATACTATTTGATAAATTAATAAAATTTATATATCTATTAAAATTACTTATGGATCTAGAAACGCATTTATTACGAGCTTTTTTGAAAACTCACGAAGAAGGGAGCTTTACGAGGGCCTCAGAAGAGCTTAGGATCTCTCAATCGGCGCTTTCTCAAAAGATTGCGAAGCTGGAGGATATTCTTCAGGCTACCGTCTTTATAAGACAGCCTCGAAGTCTGAGTCTCACAGCAGCAGGAGAGAGGCTTCTTGTTTTTGCGAAATCTCAGTTAGCTCAAGAAAGAGACTTTCTTTCACAATTTGATCAGTACCAGGATCAGCCAGCAGGCAGCTTTCGTTTAGCTGGTTTTTCGTCAGTTATGAGGTCTATGATCATTCCCCAGTTGGCCCCCTTGATGAGGAAAAATGAAAGGATTCAAGTTGAGTTTTCATCTCATGATATGCACTCACTAGAAGAGAGACTCAAAAAGAATAAAGCGGATGCGATTCTTCTCGATTATTTTCCGAATCTCCCAGGAGCTGAAGAAATCCAGATTGCTGAAGAAGAGTATGTTTTAATCGAATCTTCAAAACATAAGAACATTCCTGATATTTATCTCGATCATGGACCTGATGATAACGCTACGGAGAGCTTTTTTAACTACCAGAATATGAAATTTACGAGTCGTCGGGGCTTTATGGGGGATGTTTACGGAATTTTGGATGGTGTTGAACAAGGTCTTGGTAAGGCCGTGATGTCAAAACACTTAATTGAAAATGAAAAAAAGTTCATTATTAAAAAAACAAAAAAAAGATATTTAAGGCCTATTGTCCTGTGTTTTTTGAAACAGTCTTACTACCCACCTATTCATCAAACAGTTGTTAAAGCATTACAAAAGTTTGAGTGATCAAACCTCATTTTTTACGTTAACAATCATGACCTAGATCATTATTTACGGTATTAATATAAGATAAACTGCCATTGTTTCAATGTAAGGAGAGGTGAATCATGAATCAAATCAACCGGCGTTCGTTTTTTAAGTTGTCTGCTATTGCGGTAGGTACAGTAGCTTTCCTAAAGAAAACTCCAGACTTTATTTCTAGTGCTTATGCAGCTGCAAGAAAAGATGACGGGATTACTAAGCTTAACTACCATGGAGATATTTCAGCGAAAGCTCCATCAGCAGGAAGTGCGAAAAAGTTTTATGACAAGCATGTGAAAAAAGTTGTGAAGTTTTTTAGCAAACCAAAAAACCAAGAAACTTTTAAAGTTTCTGAAGCTGACCAAATACCTTTTTGTAAATACTGTAAACTCTATACCAAAGTTGATGAGAACTGGGGATGGTGTACTCAGGTAGCGAAAGAAGGGAATAAGGAAGGGCAGATGGCTTCATCTAAAGGGTGGTGTCAAATGTTTAATCTTCATAGCAAAGGGAAGCTTAAAAAAGTTCTAGGTGTCTAAGTTATGGATCTCCAAGCGGTAGCTGAACCAGTTGATGTTTGCGACCACTGTGGTTTAGAGGCTTTTTACCCCGTTCATGAAAACGATAAAGTCTTTTGTTGCCACGGTTGTTCTCAGGTGCACCAACTTCTGTTAGCGAATGGCTTGGAAAATTTTTATCAAATCAAAAAAGAAGGAGTGGCCTTCGCTCCTTCTTCTCCTGTTAACCTCAGTCCAGACGAAGAATATTTTTATCTTGATCAAATAGAGTTCTTTGATTCTTATGGGAAAACACATAAAGATGGTTCAAAGAGTTTTTCTTTTTATATCGAAGGGGTGAATTGTCTCGCTTGTATTTGGTTATTAGAAAAGCTTCCTGATTTAAACCAAGAGATTTTAGAATCTCAATTTGATCTTTCACGCTCCCAATTAAATGTTAAATTTAATAACATCAAACTTTCTGAGCTCGCTCAACTTATCTCGAATATGGGATACAAAGCTCATCCTCTTAAAAACGAAGAAGAACAAAAGATTCAACAACAAAGAGAAAATCGCAAAGAGCTGATTCGTCTCGCTGTTAGTGGGATGCTTGCGGGAAACATCATGCTTTTTGCAGTGTCTCTGTATGGAGGGGCTCATGGAATTTGGGGAAAAATCTTTGAATGGGGAAGTGCTCTTCTTGCTTTGCCAGTCTTAACTTATGGAGCTTTTCCTTTTTATCGTAATTTTTTAAGAGATATAAAGTTAAGAAAGATTTCTCTTGATACTCCAATTGTCCTTTCCCTTTTTCTAGGATCAGGAATTGGAGTTTATCATCTTGCTCAAGGAAATCCCCATCATTATTTTGATAGCCTAACGACATTAGTTTTCCTACTTTTGGCCTCTCGCTACTTTTTAAGAGTTGTGAAACAGAAGGGGTTACAGCTTAATCACCTCACCGATTATTTTCTTCAGTCTTGGACCAGGGCGTGGAGTTCTTCCCAGGGAAAATTTGAGGAAGTTCATTTAGATCAACTAAGGACGGGACAGCGAATTCTGGTAGAGCCAGGAGAAATTATTCCCGTTGATGGAATAATCTTAAAAGGAAGTTCTTCTCTTAACACCGCCTTGATTACGGGAGAGTTTGCCCCTCAACGTTTTAAAGAAGGGCAAAGAGTTTATTCCGGTTCGGAAGTTCTCGATGTTCCCCTTGAAGTAGAAGTAGAAAAAGTCG